>CAZJKY010000026.1:0-7543 GCA_964546915.1 uncultured Gammaproteobacteria bacterium
AGTCCACCAATATTATAAGTATCATAAATATTTTCCAAGATAAAATAAATCGGCCGGCGCTTGATGGTTTTTAGTTTTTCAGAAATTTCTTTTTCGTCAACATCACGTAATTCTTTTGCATTCAATTTAATCATGATGATATTATACTTTGAAAATTGAAAATTGAAAATTGAAAATTTGTAAGCCTATAGTTGACATCTGATAAATCTTATAGTATAATGCGACTATGAAAAAAATATTTGCCATAATTCTTTTTGTTTTTTGTTTCTTGGTTATTGTTTCTTCTGTTAGCGCCGGTTGTGGCGGACAGTACGAATCCCCTTGTCAATCGTATTCAATATTGGTTGATAAGATGGTTGCTAAACCAGGTACTGAAAATTATGTAGATAATTTATCAATCTCTGATTATCCCCGCTTTGCACCCAGTCAAACTGTTTTATTTAAAGTGACTATAAAAAATACTTCAACTACTACTTTTGGCGGAATGACTGCCAAAGATTTTGTTCCAGACTATTTAACTCCCATTGAAGGACCGGGTACTTTTGATTCAACGACCAGAACAATTTCTTGGGATGCTGGTGCTTTTGCTGTTGATGAACAAAAGACTTATTATTTTAAAATGCAGGTTGCCACTCAATCTAATTTACCGGCTGATAAGGGCTTATTATGTGGAATAGAAGATGGTCTAGTAAACAAAGCTCAAGCTTGGTCAAATACGACTACTGACGACGATTCATCTCAGTTTTGTATCGAAAAACAGGTTGTTGGTGCTCCAAAAGTCCCTTCCGCCGGACCGGAATTGGGAATACTATTACTTTCAGGTCAGGTAGCCTTATTAGGCGTTGGAATATACCTTAAAAGAAAAGTTTAATTTCCTACTCCATTTTATCATTTCGTCATTTGTTCATTTTTTCATTTATTTGATTATTAGATTATTTGTTTATTTGAATATTTATTAATCCTGTATTTCTTCGAAATAGGTCTATGTGTTTTCCTTGTGCATAAAAAAACCTATCTTTTCCCAATCAGCACTATAGTTGTTTTTCCGCCTTTCATATGTTATACTATGGGGCATATGAAAACAGTTTTGCTGAGACTGGTTTCGTTGATACCCAAGGAAAGGATTGTAATTAAAAAACTACGATCTTGGCCTTGGGTTTTTGCGTATAGAAGCTTGATCTCAGGGATCGAGGGATAGGAGAATGAATCAGCACCTATCCCCCGTTTCTTGGGGTTAAAATCTCAAGTTTTTCCCGCCGAAGGGGCGGGACCAAAAAGGAAGTTGTGACAATTAGCCGTCACTAATCTTCCTAAATGGTAGATCGTGACGGAAATGAGTTGTTCATAAGCTAGAACAACTATTGGAAATATTTTTTTCCGTCGCTCATTCACAAAATGGGTATAGATATCTTGATTCCGAATCAGACTCGCTTAGCTTGAGTCTGGGAAGGATGAAAGGATGTCTATTTTGCTCTCAAAAAGAGCAAATCAGGTTACTAAATTTTATGGGCACATGGGTACATGGGCAAATGAACACGAATCGCACCTGAAATACCTCTCCCGATGTGGATTATGTAATAAACATAATTGCGCATCTGGATTCCACAATGGAGATAAAAACTTGTCTTCATCGCGGAATCCAAAGGAGGTATTCCAAAAAAGGTAAAGGGAGTGTACTCAACCCCTACTTCTACCCCGTGTGGTAGAGATAATTCCAACAGGCCTGCAAAAGGTACTGACGGAAAACGAGAAAAAACGAAAAAGAAAGAGGAGAAAAAAGATAATGAAAAACGATAAGCAGAATAAGAAAGAAGAGAAGAAAATTCACCCAGTTACGTTTGGTGTGATATGTCCACATTGCTATAGAGGAGGGCAAGTTCCAGGTATGAAATGTCTGCACTGTGGAAAGAAAGTTCCTGAAAAGTAATATGAGGTAGTTCCTCATTAAAAAAACTAGGCTGATGAAGCCTTTTACTCTGCGTAGTGGAGTAAAAAACTCGCCATGTGGTGAGAAATGAAAACGAAAAGTTTCAAAAAACTTCCTAAGGAGGAAGCCATGTCTACTCAATGTTTAGGTAAAACCGTTAGCGGTGCCCGCTGCAAAGCAATAACAAAGAATGCAAACAACTATTGTTTTCAGCATCAGGGACAAGTTCCCCCAGCACCCGTTCCCGCCCCGGCACCCGTCGCGACGACAAACCACAGCCCCTGGCCATGGATCATCGGAGCACTTTTGCTGGTGCTTACAATCATTGGAGTAGTAATCGGATTTATGAATCTCCGTCCCAACCCGATTACAATCAACGTACCCCAGCAGCCAGTGAACATCACTGTTTTTCTGCCGACCCCATTGCCGCCCGCCGCAACATTGCCCGCGCCCATCGTGACCCAATCACCTGTCGTCCTTACCGGAAATTTCGGTGAAGGCTATTGTGACATTAATGGCACTACCTATAACCTCATGGTTGATTCAAGCGCCGTGTGGATGGATTCCGAAACCCAAAAGGTTTTGGCTTCCTATGGTGGTACCTGCAGTGTTACTACGGTGAAAGAGGGCTGGTACTGGTCTGTTGGTAATGGCACCATTATGCATGATTCTGTGCAAATGGAACGTGGAAACGCGTTAAATGCCACACCAGGTTATTGGACCTTTACCTACGATGCTCCTGCCGCTGGCACGACCAACGAATCTTTGGGCTTGACCTTTCGGGACAATCTCCCTCAGGTTGAGACTTCAAACGATGCGTTTGGCACCGGCACTTGCACCATTAATGGGCAGAACTATTTCGTTGCTTATGATGCGACCGCTGTTTGGGAAGACGATGAAACACTTCGTCAACTCTGGCAATACGGTGGCTCATGCACTGTAACGACTGTCCGCAACGGATGGTACTGGTCTACGACTGGAACGATCACCCTGAATGGTCAAATTATGGCCAATGGTCAACGCCTTGTTGCCCCTGCGGGTAACTGGACCTTCGTTTACGAAGGTGGCGGTGATGCTAACGGCTTTACCATTCGGGATAACGTCCCTTTCGGCCAGTAGGCTTGAAGCAATCTATTCGCAATATGAATAGCGAACTGATCCCCGTTAAAAGGATTTTAACCTGTAACCCAGAGAGGATTTTTGATTATGAATAATAATCTAAGTCCTCTGGAGAAAGGAGTACCTTGACAAGGTTTAATTGTTTTTTGAGTTTTGACCTTGGGCCTTTGCCTAAAGTTCTTGGCCCTTCGCCAACTCAAAATTTAAATTAAATCTCCTTTCTCTTCTCCTATACCTATAAATTAATTGTAGGTAGAGGCGAAGATTATGAATAAATCAAAGAAGGAAAATCAGTTGATTTCAGTGATTATGCCGGTTTATAATGCCGGAGATTTTCTTGTGAGCGCAATTGAAAGTATAAGAAAACAAGCGTATTCAAACTGGGAGTTGATCGCCGTAGATGACGGCTCAACCGACTCAAGTTTTTCAATATTAAAAAAGTTTGCCAAAAAAGATAAAAGAATAAAGATCTATAAACTTGAACATAAGGGCTTATCTTCTGCTTTAAATTTTGCTTTAGATAAAATCAAAGGCCAATACGTTGCCCGTATGGATGCCGATGATATCAGTCATCCGAAAAGGCTGGAAAAACAACTAGACTTCCTATTAAAACATAAAGAAGTCATATTAGTTGGTACTCAAGTAAAGATGATTGATGAAAAAGGGAAAAAAATTGGCGAGAAAAAATTCCCTACTAATCACGAAAAAATTTATCAAATGATGATAACTATGATGTCTATTCAGCATGCTACTATTTTGGCTCGATCCCATTATTTTAAAAAAGTAGGCTACCAAAATCATACTACAGCCGAAGATGTTAGTTTGCTTTTTAAACTGATTCAAATGGGTAAATTTGCCAATACTAAAGAAATATTATATCAATACAGGATTAGAAAAAACTCAAATTCCCATAAAAATCCAAAAAAAACATTTTATCTTACTTTCAAATCAAGAGTTAAAGCTATTATTGAATGGGGTTATAAACCAACCATGTCTGGATTAGTGGTTAATGCTTTGCAGTTTGTTCTTATATCATTAATGCCTGATTCTTTGGTTTTATCGTTATATAAATTTATCCGTTTTGATTATCCTGTGTATAAAAAGAAATTTTTTATTTCTGTCAAAAAATTAGCAGAAAATTTTTCTTACAGAAAAAATAAACCTGTGATTCTTGTAAAATAAGCTTATGGCAAACTGGATTAAAAAAAATATATTTCCCTTAATTCTTTTTTTTGTTTCTGGAGTTCTTTTCTTTGTCAACTACAAACCAGGAACATTTTTAATAGGTTGGGATAATCTATTTCCAGAATTTAATTTCAAACTCAACTTTACCCGAGATTTTTTTGCTGTCTGGCAACAATACCGAGGTTTGGGCGCTTTAGATAACTTTGCCCAAGCCAGTAACCTATTGCAGGACATATACCGTTTATTTTTATCATTATTCCTTCCTAACAGCCTTGTTAGATGGGTGTTTGTTTTTATAACCCATTTTATTGGTGGTTTAGGCATCTATTATCTGATATGTCATTTATTGTTAAATAAAAAAAAGTCTGTTTTTATTGAGTTGACGGCTTTCATCGGTGCTTTATTTTATCAATATAATTTAGGTACGATCCAGCAATTTTTCCTTCCATTTGAGGCTTTTATTATTCAATTTGCTTTTTTGCCTTGGCTGTTTTTAACAGCAATAAAATTTGTTCAGGACGGCCGAAAAAAATCTCTAATCATATTGTTTCTGTGTTCTATTTTAGCAACTCCCCAGGCGTTTATCCCTACTCTTTTTGCCGTTTATTTTTCAGCTATTTTTATCTTTTTTTTAGGTTACGTCATTATCGATAAATTCAGGAACATAAAGAGAGCGGCTGTATTATTCGCTGTTATTCTTGTCACGAATATTTTTTGGATTTTGCCGACCGGATACTCTTTCTTAACTCATTCAAAAGAAGTTGCCAACGCCAAAAATTATCAAATGGCGAGCAATGATATCTTTTACCGAAATAAAAAATATGGAGATTTGTCTTCAATAGCTCTTATTAAAGGAGTTGTTTTAGATTATAAAGCTACGGATTTTAAATCAAATTCAACTCAATATATGATGTCTCCCTGGTTAAAACATATCGACACTTCATATTTTATTGTTCCCGCTTGGGTTTTCTTCTTTTTGGCTCTAATTGGATTTTATAAAATTATAAAAAATAAGAACAGAGAACTTATTCCTTTTGCCATCCTTTTTCTTTTTGCATTTTTTATGATGGGAACCGATATTCCAATAATAAATATTCCTTCAAATTTATTAAGACAGTATATCCCGCTTTTTGCCACAATTTTTCGTTTTACTTTTACTAAATTCTCTATCCTTTATGCCTTTTCTTACAGCATTATGCTCGCTATAGGAATTTTTTATTTAACTAACATAATTAATAAAACAGTTATAAAAAAAATCATTTATGGAGGTTTAATTTTATTAATTTTTGTCTATACTCTTCCCTCTTTTCAGGGTCATTTTTTCTATGAAAATTTAGGAGTGAAAATTCCAGATGAATATTTTCAGGTTTTTGATTTTTTTAACAATCAAAATCACAACGAACGAGTAGCGGTTTTGCCCATCCCCTGGTACTGGGCTTGGCTTCAACCAAAATGGGGAACGATTAACTCTGGGTTTATCTGGTACGGGATACCGCAATCGATTACCGATCTGGCTTTTACTCCCTGGGGAGCTCAAAATGAAAATTTTTACTGGGAATTTGACCAGGCAATATTTTCCAAAAACCCATCTCTACTTGAAAAAGTTTTGGAAAAATATGATATCAGCTGGATCTATCTTGATAAAAATATATTAAATGAGCCCGGGCGAAAGATGACTTATGAAAAATACGAGCAATTATTAAATAACACTAATGCTATTCAACTTGCGGCTCAATTTGGGTCAATAAATATTTATCATCACCAGTTAAAAAATAATTTAAATAATTTTGTTGAAATAAAAAAAAATCTTCCTGTTGTTAGGCCAAAATATCAATACGATAGTTATGACCAGGCATATGTAGACTATGGAGATTACTATATTTCCGATGACAGCCAAGTCTTCTATCCCTTCAGGTCTTTATTCAGTGCAAAAGATCCAAAAGACATTGAATATACAGTTGATGAGGATGAACAATTCCTATACTTTAAAAGTCAACTGCCAACTAAAATAAAAGGTTGGATTTTGCAAAACTCGAATTCACTTATGAATGAATTTACTGTTTTTGATAAAAACTTAAATATTAATGAATATTCACCAAAAATCTCAATAGTTGACAATATGCTCACTGTCAAAATAGATAAAAAACTTGCCTTACTTTATCAAAATATTTCCGATCAAAATTATTTAAACCTAACTAACGATGCTTGTCAAAAAAATGAAAAAGGAACAGCTTTAATGGAAAAAATAGAAAATGAAAGTTATAGATTTACCTCCGTCGGTTCTGACAACTGTATAAAAATTAACCTCCCTAATCTTTCACAAAGATATGGTTATCTATTTAATATCCAAACAACAACTGATAAAAAACGAGGTTTGCATATTAATCTTACGAATAATACAACTGATAGGGCTGATCTAGAAACATATGCTGATAATGACGGAAATTATCATAATTATTACCTAATTTCATCACCTCGTGGTTTTTATGATCTAGGTTATAGCTTATATATTAATAATATTTCTGAAGGAAGAGAAAAAGTCATCAATACTTTAGAAAAAATCAATATTTATCAAATCCCTTATTATTTTTTGAAAGATTTAAAAATGGTTAAAAATTTAGATCAAATCAATACCAACGATAAAAAAACTATTTTTACAGAAGTCGCTCAAAAAAATATTAGTTTTTATCAAGTAAAAATTGACAAAGTTAATGGAAGTTCTCTTCTTTATTTATCTCAATCTTTTGATCCCGGCTGGATTGCCTTTGCCAACGGAAAAAAACTGGAGCATGTTTTGATAAATAATTGGGCGAATGGCTGGCGGCTCGACACAATTAATCTCAATAAATCTCAATTAATTTCCACAAATCTCAATGTCTTTATCCTCTTCTGGCCGCAGTATCTGGAGTTTGTGGGATTTGGGTTATTGATTTTGGGTTTTGTTATTGTTATGAGGTTTTCTCCAAAAGCGCCACAATCTGTTTCTTAAATACTGGAAGATCTTTCTGAATGATTTTCCATATCCTTTTAATATTTACGCTTGAATAATCATGGGCAATAATGTTCCTTAAATTGATTATCTTTCGCCATGCAATTGTTTTATTCTTCTTTCTCACATCGATAGGTATTTTATTTGCTGATTCACCAATTACTACAAAACGCATTAATACCGCGTCTTGAATTGATATTAAATTGCTAAATTTTTCTTTTGTGAGGATGTTTGTATATTCTTCTATCTTTTGGATTGACTCAATAATATCTTCAATATATACGATAATATCTTTTTTCATTATAGAATTTTAACTTGCTCTT
>CAZJKY010000027.1:0-7458 GCA_964546915.1 uncultured Gammaproteobacteria bacterium
CGGGCAATCGGAGCCAGAAAGTCAGATATTCTCTATCAATTTTTAGCCGAGGCCGTTCTTCTTTCATCAATAGGAGGAATATTGGGATTAGCCCTTGCTTATTTAGGAGTGTTTTTTGCGCAAAAGTTTTTTCCCGCTTACATTGATTTGTTTACGGTGATAATAGCTTTAGGAGTTTCCTCGGCGATTGGGATTACTTTTGGTGTTTTTCCAGCGAAAAAAGCAGCGGCCATGGATCCGGTTGAGGCGATCCGTTACGAATAAAGCCATACAACCTCGTAGGTTGTATGAGGCTATTTTTGACATTTTTGGCAGAAAAAAGAACTGCGGCCGTTGTGTTTGACTCGTTTTATAATTGTTTTACAAAACTTTTAATTTCTCTTTTAAATCTTTTCTCACTAAACCTTTCTGCTGTTTTTCGGGCTTCTTTTCTCATTTGAAAATATTCTTCTTCTTTTAAACTTTCTAATTTTTTAACTTTATTAACTAATGAATTTTCATTTAGTTCATCAAATAAAAATCCATTTTTCCCATCAATAATATATTCCGGTACTCCGCCGGATTTATAAGCAATCACCGGTAATCCATAACCCATTGCTTCAACCGGCGCAATTCCAAACTCTTCGTCTTTTGAAGAAAATAAAAAGGCTTTAGCACTAAGATAGATTTTTTTCATTTGTTCATCGGTCAGATTTCCCAGGAATTCAACGGTCGAGCCGGCTATTTGTTTTAATCTTTCTTCGTCGCGACCGGAACCGATTATTTTCAATTTAAATTTAAGTTTATTGGCGGCATAAACCAGGACGTCAATGTGTTTGGCCCGGGCTAATCTAGAAACGGTTAAGAAATAGTTATTTGGTTCACGGGTTAACGAGTTAACGAATTTTGATGGAATTCTAACTGGGGGATAGATAACAATGGAATTTCGGCGGTAGAATTTTTCAATCCGTTTTTTGGTTTCTTCCGAGTTTGCAATTAAAAAATCGGCTCTTTGAGAAGAAGTAAAATCCCAGATTCGTAAAAAATGATTGACGATATAACCATAGATTTTTATAAAGAAATATTTTTGCCATTCAATAGCCGTTTCATAACCATAAAGATAACGGGGTGGGTGATGAATATAAGAAATATGGACAGTCGGTTTTTTGGTTTTTATTCCTTTTGACATCCAGCTACCTGACGAAGAAATTACTAAGTCGTATTTTGAAAAATCAAAACTTTCCCAGATCAAAGGAGTTAGAAATCTAAAAGGGGAATAAAATTTATTGAGAAACGGAATTTTTCCAAACCAAGAAACATTGACTTTCCAGTCTTTGATTAATTTTTTATTAGAACCAAGTGAATTTAAATCAAAAGTAGTTGTGTAAACATCAGCTTGAGGAAAAATTTTTTTTAAAGAAACAAGAACGCGTTCAGCGCCGCCAAATTCCCTCAGTTGATCGTGAACTAATGCGACTTTCATTTGATTATTATACCTTATTTAGGTTCTCAATACCCTGTTTTTCACTCGCGATACTAAGTCGGTTGTATGTAGTTTTTTTGAAGTTTGGATTGTTGTTAGGCTATTTACTTTAGTTGATTATGTGGGAACTTTTTATAGGATTGATTTTATAAAAATATTTTATTAATTGATTATTTCTATTATGGCTGAGGAGGAGGTCCATTGCTTGGAATAGTTGTATCGCTATATATCTGTGATTTATTATTTAAGTTGTCACTGTATTTTACATAAACATTGTCACTTATTGGTAATGTTAAAAGAGTAGAAAACTTTTGCCATTCTTTAGTCGGATTTGCATCTGTCCAAACCATCATTTGAGTTATATTTCCTTTAGTACTCTCAGCTATAAATTGAACAGTCATTGTTTTATCTGTAATTGTGTAAATTAAAACTTTCCCTGTAACAACATTTGATGTTGTTGATAGCGTAGGTATTATATTTTCTTTATTTGGAGTTTGAGTTAACAATATTGTATTTGTTGGGATTGTATTAATATTATGTTGTAATTCATTTGGTTTGTTTTTATTGAAAACAAACCAATATATACCAATAGATGCTATTACAACTAATAAAAATAGACTAAAAATAATAAACCCTTTCTTCATATAACTATCATAACATAAGTCCGAATCTTGACTTCAGTAAATAGATGCAATAAATTTTTAGAGCGTTGAGATAATTAGCTGGCAAGTTAGGATTCAAACTAAAAACTATTAACTATGACCAACCATCCTCGTTTGGCTGTATGTAGTTTTTTATGTAGTTTAGATTGTTAGAAGACTATTTATATTTTTGGGTTATTTTGAATAATTTCTCAAATCCTATTTAATATGTTATTCTGAATATATGGACAATCAGACTCAAACAAACATTCCATCTGTTCAACCACCAACACAAGCTCCGATTTCACCCCCAACCAATGGGTTAAGAATTTTTACATTTATTATATTCGGACTAGTTGTCGTTGTTGGGGTAATTATTATTGGTATTCAAATCGGAAAAAATCAAATACCCAATCAAAAACCAATTACTGTACGGCCAACAAATTCATCTACTCAAATAGTAGTCAACCCAACAGTGTTTTCCACAACAACAAATATCACAACCACCCCATCTCCCGACTGGAAAACATATAACAACAATCAATTTGGAACATATGATTATAAAGTTGAGTATCCATTAAACTGGAAAGTAAATAATATATCCCAAGAGCTTTCTGATGTAGCGCAATTTTCACCATTAGCTGATGGAAATCAAAACAACTTTGTAAATATAGATTGTTCAACCCAAGCCGATTCCAAAAAAGAATTGTCAAATCCTTATTCTTGGAAAGGTAATGAGGGTGGATATTATGTTAAATACTTTAAAAAAATGGAAATAAACGGTTCCAATGCTATTCAATATGTTTGGGGTGCACCAGACGTTAATATAAATACAATCAGCGGCTTTCTGCAGACAGAAATATTGAGAAATAATCCAGCTGTTGTGTGTACAATTACCACTTCCATAAACAACGTTTCTGGCAAAACAGTTGAAGAAAAAGTTGCTTCGGCAACTGTATATCAACAAATAACTGCTTCATTCAAATACGGTAATAATGACAATCTAGGTAAAAAGACAAATTGTGTTATAACAGGGAACAGAGGACAACTGTGCTTAAGTGCTATTGAAAAACCACCCGATACAGGAGAACTTCCTATGAATATAGAATATGAGTGTCTATTTAAATTCGCAATTTGTGAGATACAAAACAATAATCACTGCGGATGGACTTTGACTCAAAAATATAAGGAATGTATTAATAACCCCAAAAATTAAGTTGTTAAAGTTAGTTTTAGCTATATAAAATCCCTAATTATCCCCCCCAGCTCTCATAATTGGTTAGATTAAGACATACTTTGCTTCCCTCATTGAAATTGAACTATTACTATTAACTATGATCAACCATCCTCCAATGGAGCCCTTGGCGATTTGTTCAAAATAGGTATCTTCGAACCATCTTAGGTGATAAAATATTTAGATGAATATAGTTTATGCCTTTATTTTAGGAATTGTTGAAGGAATAACAGAATTTTTACCGATTTCGTCAACCGCTCATTTAATTATTACTTCTAAATTATTAAACATTCCGGTTACTGAGTTTCAAAAATTCTTTGAAGTCTTTATTCAGTCGGGGGCAATCATCGCCATAGTAATTCTTTACTGGAAAAAAATATTGAAAAACAAAGATCTGTCAAAAAAAATCTTAGTCTCTTTTTTTCCAACGGCATTAGTGGGATTTATTTTATATAAATTCATCAAAGATACTCTGTTTCAGAGTTATTCCGTAATGTTATTGGTATTTTTTTTAGTTGGTCTTATTTTTATATTATTAGAGTTTTTAATAAAAAAGAAATTTATCGTTCTTTCAAAAAAAATAGAGGCTTTAAGTTATCAAGAAGCAATACTAATAGGACTAGTTCAGTCGTTAGCGATCGTTCCCGGTGTATCTCGTGCCGGGGCAGTCTTGGTGATTATGATGCTACTTCGATATAAAAGGGAAGACAGCGTTATTTATTCATTTTTGTTAGCGGTTCCAACAATATTCGCTGCTTCAATCTATGATTTATATAAATCAAGGAATTTGTTTATAGGACAATCATCAGATATAATCTATCTTTTTGTAGGCAGTGTTGTTTCAGCGATTGTTGCTTATATTGTTGTTAGATGGTTCTTAAAATATATCTCAAAAAATTCTCTCATCGTATTTGGTATTTATAGGGTCTTACTTGTTATAATAATGCTTGTTATAACGCTTTTAAAGTTATGATCAAGTCTCCGTAGTTTAACGGACAGAATAAGGGCTTCCGGAGCCTTTGATGGGAGTTCAATTCTCCCCGGAGACACTCGCTTTATGGGCCTATGGTTCAACGGTAGAATGTGGCATTCGCATTGCCAAGATCCGAGTTCAATTCTCGGTAGGTCCACAATTTGATATAATTTTGAAAAATTAGGAACCGTAGTTCATCGGTAGAACGCGACTCTTATAAAGTCGATGCAGAAGGTCCGACTCCTTCCGGTTCCACTTTTTTTATAAATAAATTATTTATTCCAAGAGTCCATCCTTTAATTTTATTAAAAACTTCTTTTTTCCCGACAGCAATTTGAACAGTTCCATAAGGTAAAGTATTTATAGGTCTTTTTCCTTTACTACTTTTGCTTTTAATGTATGATGCGTTATAAAACATTTTTTTTGAAACACGCAGTATTTTAGACCAATAATTTTTTGCTTTATTTTCGGAAATTCCTTTATGTAATACTAGTTGAATATGGATTCTATTTTTTGGCGTTTTACATATTTCAATAAAATATTTTGTCATTATCATATTCAAAGAAGGATCAGAATTATAAAAAATTGGCTTCCACCTACCTGTTTTTGCACCTTCAGCCATATATAAACCTAAGCCTAACCAAAATAGTGCTTTTGAATCTATTTTTTTTATTTGCCGCGCATATTGTTCCTGTATTTGCTTTTCTTTTTTTATAATATTAAATGATCTTCTTTTATTTATTTTAATTAGTTTAATCAATCCCTTCTTTTTTGTAATTTTTTTTATCATGTTTTCTTCCGACTTACTTATCTCTTGAGAAATCCAATTGCTTAAAGTGCTTTTTGCGACTTTTATTTCCTTTATTATCTCCCGAAAAGTGTAACCTCTTTTACGTAAGTTAATAGCTTTCGTTTTTTTCTTGTTTAGGACTACCATATTAATATATATAGGATATATAATGTCAGTTCGATAATCAACCACAAAAATGTGCCAGGGCTCAGAATCGAACTGAGATCTGGTGTTTTTCAGACATCCGCCGTGACCACCTTGGCTACCCTGGCAATTTCATATTATTTTAACATATTTTTATTTATCCTTTTGACAAAACAATTTTATAGCCAGATTGTCCTGTTAGTTAAGAAAATAAGTATCTGTCCTCATGTCTTAAATACGATTGTTTGATGTGAAAAAAATTTCACCATTGTCAAATGATGATTTTTTTGGAAGGTTATCGATGAAATAAGTCCTGGATTTTTACTTTAAATATCAAAGAAGATTTAAGACGAGCCGGTCGGTTTCTTCAAAAAAACGAACTGATTAAGTTAGCCAATAGATCTCAAATTTGGAAAGATATTTTGGGAGATGTTTTAGAAATTGAAAAATATTTAGGAGAGAAACTAGAGCCAAAAACTAAAGAAGAAAGAGAACATTTTGAAATTGTTAAAAAACTTCATGAAAAAATAAATTCTGGAAAAAAATATCAGGGATATTTAAACCGTTTGGCAGTTTTAAGAAAAAGCATAGGATGAAAAAATTCCTCTTGCAAAAAAATAATAAAACTTTATTATTAATTGAACTTATGAAAAACACTAAAGTTTCCAGTCGGTTACTGGAGGTCCCGGCTTCCCCGATTAGAAAGTTGGTTCCATTCGCCGTTGAGGCCAAGAAAAAAGGAACCAAAGTTTATCATTTTAATATTGGTGATCCGGATATAAAAACACCGGAAGTCATGGTTAATGTTTTAAAAAAATGGTCAGCCAATCCGATTCCTTATGGTCAATCACAAGGAGAGCCAAAATTTTTAGAGTCATTAGTAACTTACTACAATAAATTAGGTTATTCTTTTATAAAAACTAATCATATTCAGGTGACAACCGGTGGGTCAGAAGCCATCTCTATGGCCTTTTTTGCTGTTTGTCAGCCGGGAGAAGAAGTAATTGCGTTTGAACCTTTTTATACTAATTACAATTCCTATGCCGCTATAAACGGGGTTAAGATAACTCCGGTTCTAACTAAAGGAGAGACGGGATTCCATTTGCCGGAAAGAAAAGAAATAGAAAAAAAAATTACTAAAAAAACTAAAGCGATTATTATTTGCAATCCAAGTAATCCTACGGGAACAGTCTATACAAAAGAAGAAATGGAAATGCTTGTTGCAATCTGTGTAAAAAATAATCTATTTTTGATTTCCGATGAAGTTTATCGCGAATTTGTTTACGACGATAAAAAACATGTTTCGATTTTGGGGTTTATGAAAAAATATCCGGATAAAATGATTTTACTTGACAGTCTTTCAAAACGTTACAGTCTTTGTGGAGCTCGACTAGGTATGTTTGTTTCCCTTAATAAAGATCTGACTGATGGAGTTTTGCGAATAGCTCAAGGAAGATTATCGTCTGGATTTGTCGATCAAGCCATGGCGGAAAAGTTAACCGAAGTTAATACTTCTTACTTTAAAGCTCTTCATAAAGAATATCAAAAGAGACGAGATGTTTTGTATCAAGGTTTAAAATCGATTCCCGGGGTTTATCTGGAAAAGCCAGAAGGAGCTTTTTATACAGTAGTTAAACTTCCTGTTAAAAACAGTGAAGATTTTTGCCAGTGGCTTCTGACAGATTTTAGATATAAGAATGAGACGGCAATGTTTGCGCCGGCGGTTGGTTTTTATGGTACTAAAGGTAGGGGAAAGGATGAAGTGAGAATTGCTTATGTTTTAAACGTTGATGATCTAAAAAAAGCGATTGAGATATTGAGACGGGCTCTGGTAGAATATTAACGTTGCGGGCGTAGTTTACCGGTAAAATGTCTCCTTGCCAAGGAGAAGACAGAGGGTTCAATTCCCTTCGCCCGCTCACAATAACTGAAGTATTTTTCCAAACGCTTCTTTATCTGATTGATAGGTGAGGGTTTTTTTTATTTCTTCTTCCGGAAGAAATTTTGCCTGACTCATTTCCCAGTCATGATCTTTTGGGTCGCCGGATACATATTCCATCAGAAAATAATAAACGGTTTTTTTAACCAAAACATTATTCCATTGGTATGAATATTGAACCTTGATCGGTTGATCATTGATAATTTTAGCCTTAATACCTCCTTCTTCTTCGACTTCACGTAGCGCCGCCGTCTCCATTGATTCCGTTGAATCTT
>CAZJKY010000028.1:0-241 GCA_964546915.1 uncultured Gammaproteobacteria bacterium
CAACTATCTTCTTTATATCATTAAAAATTTTAAAATCCGGTTTTAAATTTTTTACTAATGTAGTTGTGCTTGCTTTCGTTCCAGAATATCCTATCACCAATAGTAGTTCTTTAATAGCTAACGGCTCAATTATTTTGCCACCGGTCACAAAATATAAAGTTCCACCAAAAGTTGTCACGGCAACATCAAATCCTGACCCCACTCCTTGAATAGAAACCACACACCAAACACACCCAACACA
>CAZJKY010000028.1:251-1074 GCA_964546915.1 uncultured Gammaproteobacteria bacterium
GGGTGTGTTTGGTGGTGTTTGTGCATTAAGTAAGCTCTATAAAATTGAAATTTCAAGACAAGAGATCTTTAATCTTGAATAGAAAGCGTCACTTTGTATCCTAGATTAAAGATCTCTTGTCTTGAAATTTCAATTTTATAGAGCTTACTTAATGCGCAAATCGTAGCAACGGTAACTGCTGATGACGATCCAAAACCATACTGAGACGAAAAATCACTGTAAGTTTTTATTAAAACATTGTTATCAACTTTATATTTTTGATTAAATAATTTAACCGTTTCTTCAACAAAACGAAGATCTTTAACCTGTGGAGCCTCGATATTAAATCGTCCCGGCGTTATTTCCGCTTCTACATAAATTCGCGGTGAGACGGTCGTTACAATACATGGGTAGTTATAAACAACCGCGTGTTCTCCAAAAAGCATTAATTTTCCCGGAGCCGACGTCTTAACTTTCATATTTTTTTAGCCCCTGATAATCTTGAACAAACTGATAATAATTAATTTTTTTACTTTTTAAAAATTCCTTTAATTTTTCTTTGTCTTCAGTAAAAAATAATAGGAACCCTGAATCAATTTTTCTACCGCCGGCACCGGTAATTTTTCCAAACCCAAATTTTGATAGGTCAGTAAAAAGTTTTTTTGTTTTTTCAGAAACAACTTCTAACTTTTCTAAAAATATTTCATTATCAACCAAGCATTTTCTAAATAAATTTATATTTTCTTTTTCAATTGCCTCCTGAAATTTATTGGTTATTATCTCTATCTTCTCAAATATATTTGCAACGTCTTGAGTCCAACAAAAACCAAACACACCCAACACA
>CAZJKY010000028.1:1084-7447 GCA_964546915.1 uncultured Gammaproteobacteria bacterium
TGTGTTGGGTGTGTTTGGGGTTTTGTGTCCTGACGAAATCTACCATTTCTCCCGTTGTCTCCTTTGGCTTGCCGCTGTCAATTAATAATAATCTTTCTTCAATTTTTTTTGGAATCTTAAAATCAAGATTATTTATATTGTTAGAAAGACTAGATGTTTTACGGTAAATAAATATTCCGCCAAAACAGGAGGCGGAATTATCGACGCCTGATGGATTTTGATGAAAATATTTTTCAATTTCATAAGCTAAATTATTAATAACTTCTTTTTCAAACTGTCGTCCGGTATAAAATTCTAGGAAAGTAGCCGCTGATGCAACGGATAACGCCGCTGATGATCCTAAACCTCGACCGATTGGAATTTCAGATTCAATTTTAAAGTTAAACGGTCTATCTAAAAAAACTATTTTTTGATTCTTTAGATAATCTTTTACTTTTTGACTTATGAAAGAAATTTCTTTATCTCCGTTACCATCTTTGCTCGATCGTGCTAAGATGGTAAGACTAAATTTTAGTCGTAAATTAATAGCAGAAACTAAGGCAGGTTTACCGTAAACAACGGCATGTTCACCGGATAAAATAACTTTAGCTGACGCTGAATATGCAATTTTCATAATGGTTTGAATTTTACTCCGTAGGCAATTACTCCGTCTACCGATGGCTCGCGCACTTTGCGTAAAACGGAAACTACTTTCATCCCCATCTTCAAATCTTCATCTTTATAGTCAACTAATTGCCCGTAAACTTTCTCCTTGTTTTTGAGTTCAACCAACACCACCGGATAAGGAGCGTATTTTTTAAAGTCAAAACCGGGTGTATAGATTTTTGTCCAGACTAAAACCCTACCGTTCATTCCTAAAATTTTTCTGATTTCTTTTTGTCTTCGCCAAATTTTTATCGGTGAAATCATATTAATTTGCTAATATTGTGACAATCGCCGTTCCTCCCGATCCACCAACATTATGGGCTAGGCCGTATTGAGAATTCTTAACCTGTCTTTTTTCCGCTTGGTTCGTTAGCTGCAAAAATATCTCCCCTATCTGCTTTATTCCAGTTGCTCCAACCGGATGACCAGCCGCCTTTAAGCCACCGGAAGTATTAACTATTAAACTACCGCCATTTCCATACATCGTTCCCCATTCTTTAATTATTTTTCCCCCTTCGCCCTTTTTCCAAAATCCCAGGTCTTCCATGGCTAAAATTTCGGCAATTGAAAAACAATCATGAACTTCAGCAATATCAATATCGCGTCGAGTAATTTTTGCTTTTTTAAAAGCAATATTAGCGGCATTTTTTGTTGCCAAAATTTCGTCTAATTTAATTCTTTCTTTTAGAGAAATTGTATCGGTGGCCACTTCCGACGCTAAAACTGAAACTGAGTGCTCTTGTTTTTTTATCAAATCATAATTATTAGTCAAGATTACAGCTGACGCTCCATCAGAAATGGGTGACGAATCTAAAACTTTTAACGGATATGCTACGTAAGGACTTTTTAAAACATCCTCGACGCTAATTTTTTTTCTAAAATGGGCTTTGTCATTTAGGCTACCATGATAATGATTTTTCACAGAAACATAAGCTAAGTTTTCTTCTGTGTAGTGATATTTAGTCAAGTAAAAGTTCGCCATCAGTGCGTAAAGCCCCGGAAAAGTTAGACCAGCCTCCTGTTCTTCTCCTGAAGCGGCGGCAGACAAAGCTGCGATTGTTTCTTCTGGTGAATAGTCAGTCATTTTTTCAGCGCCAATGACTAAAACGTTTTTATTACTATTGGCTTCTAAATAAGTTTTTGCCAAATTAAAAGCGGCTCCACCAGAAGCACAAGCAGCTTCAGTTCGAAAAATTGGAATGTTGACTTTTAAAATTTCCGCTATTTTTGAGGCTGAATGAAGGTTATTTTCCAAAACTCCGGCTAACATATTGCCAAAAAAGACTGCATCGATTTGTTTGTTTACCAACTTAGTTTGTTTGAAGACACCCGCGATCGCCTCTTCCACTAAATCAAATAATGACTTATCCCAAAGCTCACCGAACTGGGTTGTGTGGTAACAAGTGAGGCTGATCATATCATTTCCATAGATTTTAAATAGGTTGGATATCAATATATTTTTTATCTCTAATAACTTTTGTAAACTCTTTTCTTCTTTTTCCAGATAAATTTTTTGTTACTCTTAAAACAAAACTGTCTGAACCGGCTCCAGAACCATAAGAACAAAGAAAAATTAAATCGCCGGGTTTTGCTTTTTCTAAAATTGCCATCAAACCCATCAAAGCGGAAGCCGTATAAGAATTACCTAAATAGTTAACGACTAAGGAATCTTTGATTTGAGTAGCTGAAAATCCTAAAGAATTAGCCACTTGAAGTGGAAATTTACCATTGGGCATATGAAAAACGGCAAAAGCGAAATCTTTTGGTGCAAGGCCGGTCTTTTTAAACAAACTTTTGCTGGATTCCTCAATATGATAGAAATACGAAGGTTTTCCGGTAAACCTGCCTCCGTGGGACGGATAACGCATTCCTTCTCTTCGCCAAAAATCTGGAGTGTCTGACGAAAAAGATTCGAAATCTAGAATTTCTAAAATCAAGTCATCTTTACCCAAAAGCAATGAAACTGCGCCTGAGGCAGCCGTATATTCTAAAACATCGTGGGTTTTTCCCATGCCTTTATCTGAACCGGTAACTAGGGCATAGTCACTATAACCTGACTTTATCAATCCTTGAGCGGAAATTAGTGCTCCAGTTGCGGCCTTGCAGGCAAATTCCGTATCGTAAGCTAAGTAATTTTTTTCTATACCTAAAAACTCAGCTAAGATTGTTGAAGCTGGGTTGACGGCATAAGGATGAGTCTCTGAACCAAACAAAACAACTTTAATCTTACTTCTGTCAACGTCAACATCTGACAGGGCTAAAGAGGCCGACTCAAAGGCCATTGTCAAGGAATCCTCATCAATCCCGGCAACTGCTTTTTCCTCAATCAATAAAGATTTTTTAACATCCTCGGGATTTTTTCCCCAGACTTTAGCAATCTCTTCTGTTTTGATTCTATATTTTGGAATGTAAAAGCCGTAAGAAACAACACCAACCATATAAGTTATTTTTTTAAATTCTAAATCCTAAATTCCAAGTTCCAAATAAATTTTAAATAATAAGCACTAAATACTAAACTGTTTAGAATTTATTATTTAGTATTTATGATTTATTTGTGATTTGGGATTTAATATTTAAGATTTTTATCAACGCCCTAATTTCTCATGTGTCTTCGCAAGAGTTCCTTCGGCGAGTGACGCCAGAAGTGATATTTCCCCTGCGAGGACCGCTCCGCTCAAAACTTCCGCTAACTCAAGCGAAGTTTTTGCCCCAATAATTGATAGACCTTCTTGTTTTGTTTTAAGTTTAGTTCCGCCTCCGACTGTACCGACCATCACTGCGGGTAAATAGACGGAAACATACAAATTACCATTTTTTAGAACCTTACTTGTTGTTATTCCCATACTTCCTTCAACCACATGGGCTAAATCTTGGCCGGTTGCGGCAAAAAAAGCAACTACAATGTTGGCAAAATGAGCATTGAATCCTAAGGAACCGCTCAAAGAGGACCCAATCATGCATTTAGCAAGCCAAGCATCAAAAAAATCTTCTGGAGTCGTTTTTAATACCTCTTTCACTACTGCTTTTTTAAAAATTACTTCTGCCCAAACTCTTTTTCCCCGACCAGAAATAAAATTCAGCCAGGCAGGTTTTTTATCAATACAAAAGTTTCCAGACACTGAAAGACATTTAACCTTTGTTTTTTCTTCGATGAATCGTCCTATTAAATCGGTAGCGATCGTAACCATGTTCATTCCCATTGCGTTTTGGGTGTCAAAATAAAATCTAACATAAACATATGTCCCAACTATATTTGTCTCTAATTTTTTTAGTTTTAAATAAGAAGAGGTTTTTTCCGACTCAACTTTAAGAAGATTAAAATTATTTTCAAGCCATCTTTTAAATTTTATACTTTCTTCAAGTCCTGAAGTTTCAAAAACCGGTCCCCGGGTTGCACCAACATTTTCTATATATGTTTTTGCACCCCCCGATAAATTAATTGCTTTACAACCTCGACTAACTGAGGCAACTAAGGCTCCCTCCGTCGTCGCCAAAGGAAAATAATATTGTTTGTCCCCAATCATTAGCGGACCTGCAACGCCAAGTGGCAAAACAGTTGAACCAATTAAATTCTCACAATGAATTGTTTTTTCATCATCAACATGCGCTTTAGAAATAGTCTGCAATTTTATCTTCAGTTTTTTTTCCAAAAACTCCCGTCTTTCTTTTGTTGTTTTAAAATCCTTGAGATTCATAGATATATTAGTCGAATCAAAATCAATAATCATTTCTTTTATGATGTATAATTTTGAATGATGAAATATTACCAAAAAAAGCTGTTTCTTGCTGAGGTAGATAAGAGTGATAATATCATTGGAAAAATCGAGCGCTGGCAAGCACATAAAGAAGGAATCCTTCATCGAGGATTTACTGCCATCCTGACTTATCAAGATAATATTGTTCTCCAACACCGCAAGCATCTGGCTTTTGACGGATATTATGACTTAACTTTTTCTTCTCATCAGATTTATAAAAATGAAAAATTACAGACAGATTTGGAAGCAATTTATGAGACTTTAAAAAGAGAGTGGAATATTGATAAAACAGGATTAGTAAACGAGCCAAAGTTTTTAGGTAAATTTTATTATAAAGCGAAAGATTCCCAAAGCATCTATACCGAACATGAAATCGATTATATTTATAAAACTGAATTAAAAGCTCTTCCAACTCCAAATTTTGACTTTGCCTATGGATTTAAACTTATTAATAAGTTAAAAACTAGAAATTTAAAATTAGAAATTGGAAATTTTAAAAAGGCTCCTTGGGTCAAGGAGATAATTAAGATGATTTAAATAAACGGAATTCGGAAAAGTTTAAAATTATATAAGAGTATTGAATAAGGAATAAACCAAATTAAGTAGAGAACTATCATATATAAAATTCTAAAAAAGTTTTGCTTTGATGAGAATCTTACCGCTAAATACACGAGAATAAACTTCCAAATTAATAAACTTAGTGAATAAGCTATAAAAAATATACTAAAGCCTTTGCCCAGAAGTGATAGAGTTCGCGGTGGTGGGAGCAATATATAGAGCATTGATGTTGATAAAAACCAGATTAAGGTAGGGAAAAGCGAATAAGAAAAGGTGAACACAAAACTTTTCCAGTTTAGCCTTTTCTCAAAGACTTTGCTTAAAAAATAAAAGAAAAATACTGTCAAAAAGAAATTAAAAAGGAAAATAAGAAAAATCAAGGTGGCTGGATATGGTTTATCTCGTAAAAAATAAATAAATTTAAAATATAGAAAAACTAAACCAAAAATAATCAATAGCTGATAATAGTCTTTCTCAAAACTAATCTTTCGCATTGTTTTATAGGGGTAAAAAATTAGCAGAATAAAATTCCTGATGACCAAAACCAACGCAGTAATTAAATCAATAACCATATTGCAAGATTGTTACTAATCTTATCAACAGCTTTCCTAATAAAAGATATAAAATTAAAGAAATCAAAAAAGTAAAAGGAACTACGTAAATAAATGGAATTACTTTAAAATAAGCTGTTATTTTTTTAAAATAAAAGGTTAAAAAATTAATCCCTAAATCATTTGGTTCAATAGAAAAAACCTCATTTAATTTTTTTTTCAAACGAATATTTATTGTTTTCATAATTCTTTATTAAAGACTTTAATAAAACTTTTTCTTGCCCGGAATAATAAACTTTCCGTTGCCTTAAAATTCATCTTTAATTTATCAGCTATTTCCTTAATTTTTACTCCATCAATATACTTTAGTCGTAGAATTACTCGATAATCATTTGGTAGATAGTCTAAAACTTTACTAATTTTTTCTTTTAACTCCTTTTTATCAATTTCTTCATCGATAAAAACTACTTTTAAACTTTCAACTATATATGAGGGAAGTTTGGAAAAAAGAATATTTTTAATCTTTCTCTTTCTTATTTGATCTACTATCTTGTGTCTGGCAATAGAAAATAAAAATGTTTTCAAGGAGGATTGAAATCGGAAATCACGAAGCGCTTCAATAAAATCAATAAAAATATCTTGGGTTAATTCTTCGGCGGTTTGATAGTTGCTTATTTGTGATTTAACAAAGTTAAAGATTGAAGGTTGATATTTTTTATAAACATAAAAAAGTGCCTTCTCATCTTTTTTGATTATTTTTTCAAGTAATTCTTTTTCTTCTTGATTAATATCCATATTTATATTTTATTTTAAAACTTTCTGATACCCACCAACAACCAAACACACCCAACACA
>CAZJKY010000029.1:0-7253 GCA_964546915.1 uncultured Gammaproteobacteria bacterium
TCTGGTGATAATACTTCAGTTGTTGGTTATGTTTCGATTTTGGGGCTGAAAAAAAATTTAGTTTCCTCAATTAAAGTTTTAAACGAAAAAGAGAGAGAGGAAGCTTTGGATTTAGCTAGAAAGACAGTTGAGTTTTGTTTGGAAAACAAAAGTGTATTCCACCTCAGAGGTGTAAAATAGACTTTTGCTTCCTAACACGGCACGATTTGAAGCCAATAAAAAGTTCGGAAATGGTTCGGTGAGCGGAGTCGAAGGGATGAGGAGATGATTTTGAAGATATTTTAAATGTCTAAAATATTTGTAAAATATCTTAACCTATAGTATAATTAGGCTGTGATTGAACATAAATTTTTTTTGCCGAATACTTTTAAACCGTTTGCATTATCAAATTCCGTGGCTGCTTTTGAAGGACTAGCATCATTAGGAAAAGCAGAATTACTTAGACCCCCTTTTACTAATAAAATGATTTCTACTTCTTTAAAACATTTTGTTAGGGATTTTACTAAATCAGGTGATTTTGAGCTATTGATAAGACGATATTTAAAAACTGATTCACCTCTTGATTCCAAACAATTTACTCTTCTCACACACGAGGGTTATGAATGTGAAAAAAAACCTCCCTATAATATATTTTATTTTGATGGATTTACTGGTTTAGTACTTTTTTATGGCGACTTAAGAAAAAAAGTCGGTGTGACAGCTAGTCTAGAATTAAAAAAAAATAAAGATGGTTTTAGAGGAATGGACGATAGTCAAATGCAAGGCGATGATTTAATAATTAATCAAATTCAAGGACGAACAAAGACATATGTTAAAGAAGTTAGGGAAGAAACCTTTTCTCAATTTAGGTGGGAAAAATTATTAGTTGAAATTTTTATTAACTGGGCAAGGCAATCTGGATTAAATAGACTTTTCTTATTACCTTCTGTTTATAATAAATGGGATACTATAAGAACTAATAGAAATAATACAGCTTATTTACGATATGATGTTACGGCTAAAAGATTAGGATTCAGGCGACAAAATAATGATGAGCCATATTTACTATCTTCTGATGAGAGCACAAAAGAATTGTTTGATGCTATTTTTTCTACTTATTAATAAGTTAAACAATATTAATCCTTATGGAGTTAGGCGTGTAGATAATTTTAATGGTAAAATTGAAAACAATAAGTTCCAACGTAATTAACTAAAGCTAACCTGAAGATACGACCTGGATTTTTGGCAAATTAAACCGAAGTTTTTCCATCTTGGGGAAAGTTGGGGATTAAAGGAGAGTTTGTTGGTGGAGTTGGAGTTTCCGTGGGTGATTGTGGGTTATCGGTTGGTGAAATTAGAGTTTCTGCGGGAGGAGTGATTTCGTCTGGTGGAGGAGTCGTTTCTTCAGGAGCGGTTTTTTCTTCTAATTTTCCCAAAACAGCATTCAATTCTTCTGATTTTGGTTCTTCTTTGATCTCTTCAACTTTTGGTGGAGGAGCGACTTCTTCTTTAAATCCAAAAGTTGTATCAAACTCTTCCTTCGTAAAACCTTTTAGAACTGCAATCGTGCCATCATCTTTTTCGACTCGGGTGACCGGCGTGCCGGCAAAATTGTTCGAGACCGCCAACATTTCCGTTAAGAAATCTTTATTAGTTTCAAGACTCTTTTCTTCATATTGAAGTGAATGACTGATCAAATATTCTTTCTCTTGTTTAGAAAACTGACAATCGGCGATTGTATAAACGGTAATCTTCATACTAAAAATCATTATGGATAACTAGAAATTATTTGTCAACAGATTTTTTGCTAAAAGCATTAAGTTCCTTCAGTTTCCACATAAAAAGAGCCGCTTTGTTTCGGGCATTGGAGTCGATGACAAATCTTAGAGCTTCCTCAAGAATGGCGCGGGGGATAGTTTTGGCTAATTTCATATAAAGGCCTTTGCGTCTTTCATCCTGAAGTTTTTTAGCCAGATGGACGCCAAACGCCTGAAACTCACGGGAAACATAACGATCTTCAAGTGGATTGAATTTTTTTAGAATGTCTTTGACCGATTGCATATTATTAACCAAGAGTCATTAATTTTTCGTAAAGATTGATATATTCCTTAGCACTTTTATCCCAGGAAAAATCCTTATTCATTGTGTTTACAATCATATTCTTATAATCGTTTTTATGATTTTTCCAGATATTAATAGCTCTTTTTAAAGCTTTCTCTAACTCAAAAGAACTGTATTTTTTAAATAAAAATCCGTCTTTACCGTCAATTATAGAATCCTTTAAACCTCCTGTAGCACGGGCGATCGGGATAGTGCCGTAGCGCATAGCAATCATTTGTATAAGACCGCATGGTTCATATTTTGAAGGAACCAGGAGAAAATCACATCCGGCATAAATTTGCGACGCCAGCCTACTATCGAAGACAGAAATATAGAAGACGTTTTTTTTATAAAAGCTGGCGAGCCAATTAAATCTTTCCACCCATTCGACTTCTCCTTCTCCAAGGATTACAAACTGAAATTTTTTCAGATTAATCCGACAGATCATTTTGTGAATTAAATCAATTCCTTTTTGTTTTGAGTCAAACCGGCCTATAAATCCAATAAGAGGAATTTCTTCCGATACGGTTAAACCTAATTTTTCCTGAAGGAATTTTTTATTCATTTTTTTTCCTTCAAGAAGAGAATATATTTTATAATGATAATTTTCCTTTACTTCAGCCGCATCGTAATGGTAAATAATATTTTTGTCTTTTAAGGGACATCGGGAATCATAATCTATCCCGTTTAAAATACCAGATATTTTTTGTTTTTCATTCCTTATGATTTCATCAAGTCCGGCGCCGTATTCTTCAGTCAGTATTTCCTTAGCATAAGTAGGAGAAACGGTATTAACCAAATCAGCGTGGATAATCCCTTCTAATAAACGGTTGATCTGTCTTTTTTTTATTTCCCATCTTATTACGCGGCATTTTCTTGGATCGATACCCATTTTTATTATAGAGCCAGGTGACATTTTTCCTTGATGGGTGAGATTGTGAATAGTCAAAAGAGTTTTATAAGGAAGGTTCTTGTATTTTATCAAAAAAGGAATAAGCCCTTGATGATTATCATTACAATGGATTATTTCGGGCTGCCAGGAAAGATAATTTTTTTCCAAAATATCTATAATTGATAGATTAAAAAAGGGAAAGATGTCTTTATTGGGCATATCCAAATATTTTTTGTTTTTTATAATATAAACAGGAAGATTGGAATCTAAAAAGCGGATTTGATAAAGAGTGATTTTTTCCTTTTTTTTATCGTAAATTATAGAAAAAGTTTTGATTTCTTTTCTTCTTAACCGATGAAGCTTTAGAGCTTTGTAATAAGGTAAAACTATCCTAATATCAACACCTTGAGAGTAAAGAGTTTTAGGAAGGGAGCGGGCAACGTCTCCAAGTCCTCCGACCTGAAAAAAGGGTGCCAATTCCCAGACAACAAAAAGAACTCGCATGATTAATTATATCAAACTAAACGCGATTTTTTTCAATTAAAGGAATAAATTTTTCCTTAAGAATAGTTTTCAAATCATATTGAGTGCGACTACGGTAATTTAGTTTTACTCTTAGACTTTTTTCGATAAAGTTTTTTACCAGTTCGGCGGCTTTTTCCGCACTGACTGTTTTGTAATCTACATATTTGACAAATTCGCCGCCAACTTCGCGGAAAACCTTGAGATCAGAGACTAAAATAGCAGTTTTTGTCAATGCCGCCTCAAGTAGAGGAAGGCCGAAGTTTTCGCTTTTTGATAAGAAAAAAACCATATCAGCAATCTGATAAAGGTCGTGAATCTCCGACCGCATCAGCGCCCGATTAAGAAAATCATTGAAAAACGTTACGTTATTTTTTAGACCAAGGTCGTCTATCTTTTTTTTCAAGTGATCATAGTATTCGACGGTAGAACGGTGCTTTGAGGGTTTACCGGTGATTATATAACATATTTGAGGATAGGTTTTTTTAAGTTCGTAGATAATATCAAGGCAGTAGTCAATATTTTTGCGCTCCAAAATATTGATCGGAGAAAGAATAAGAGGAAAACTTTTAATCAAATTGTATTTTTCAATAATTTCCCAGATAAGATCGTCAATTTCCAAAAAATGCCTGATATCAATACCATTGGGAATAACGACGGTTTCACCGTCATGAAGCCCCATAAGTTTTATAAAGGGTTCTCTAAAGCTTTCTGAGATAAGGATGTAGGTGAGGTTTTTTATCTGCGTCGTCAATAGCTCTCTTTCTATTTTTGAGTGAACAGTTGCATCGAGGTCTTTAATTTTGAATTCGTTAATATATGAATGATCATGAATCCAGCCGAAATACTTTTTTTTCGGGTATTTTTTGACAAAGTTTTTAAAGGCATAGACAAAAGGCAGATTTCTCACAATGGTAATCATATTATGGACAATGACAACATCGATTTTCTCGAGGGCTTTTTCCAATCTTTGATCAATAGTGCTAGCCAGTTTATAAAATTCGTCGTCGATGATACCTTTATCCAAAATTTTTTCTTGCAAAAACGGATTAAAACTCAAAACCGACTGGAGCTCGGAGATGACAACTATTTTTATTCGGTGATCAGTCTCTTCGCCAGATCCGGTGACGACAGTGACGTCATAGCCTGAATCAGCTAATATTTCTGTGTGTTCTTTGATCATGGTCTCAACGCCGCCAATATTGGGGGGATAGGCAAAATGCAATAGGGCAATTTTTTTCATAGGGACACTCTTTATAAAGACAGTCTTAAATAAGACTGTCTTTAATAACTTCTAAATAGGTTTTTTCGTAGTTGTCAACCATTGTTTCCGTAGAAAAGTTTTTAACGACGTGATCGCGGCAGTCTTGCGGTTTGATTTGATCAATTTTTGATAAAGCTTCTTTAAGTCCTTCAATACCTTTTTCCGGCGGAACAACAAATCCGGTTTTGCCGTCAATAATTAATTCAGAAACAGCGCCCCGATCAAATCCGATTACCGGAGTGCCACAGCTCATCGCCTCAGCCATTACTAGTCCAAAAGGTTCATACCAGTTGATAGTCATTAAAAATACTTTGGCTTTTTGCATAAGAGAAGCAATTTCGGGTTTAGTTAAAACCAATTCAGAAGACAACGGTCCAACCCATTTAATCTTATCACTCAGATGTGGCTTAACATCTTGATCATAAAATTTCATATCTTCAATATTACCTGATATTAACAACCTGGAATTAGTTTCTTCAGCCAGTTTAATTGCCCATTTGATTCCTTTCGGATCCATAAATGTGCCGTCCGGATTTTTCGCTTTTGAAAGCCTCCCCAGCCACAACAAATAATCTTCTTTTTTTTCCTGGTATGAATAAATATTAGTATCAACACCGTTATAAACTACCTTGTAAATTTTTGCTTTTTTAAAAAGTTTTTTATGGGTTTCTGAAATGGAAATATGAAAACATTCAGGAAAAAGACTAAGAACCTCGTCATATTCCGAAAAAGCTTGAGCGTGGATAGTAGAAATAATTGGAGTTTTTATGTTTTTTGCCACAAGAAGATTGATAAATTCCGGATAGGTATGGTTATGGATTATATCAAATTGATTGCCTATTTCTTCAATTTTTTTAGCCAGTTTTACCAAATAAGCGGTTTCGGCGTAGAAAGGATTTTCAAAGGCAGGCATTTCAACAAAACTTTTTTCAATAACAGGAATTATTTTGACGCCGGGGATATGGCTGTCAGCCGTACCAAGCAAACTCACCTGATGACCTTTTTTTACCAATCCGCTGGCAATTTCGTAAATAACTCTGGGCCTGGCGGCGGGTATTTCCGGAGTGACTTTTCTTTTGAGTAAGGAAACAACAAGAACCTTCATAAATTTTATTCTATATTATTTTTTATTGTTTGGGGGAGGTTTTTGCAAGCATTTGTCATAAAGATTGTAAAATTTAGTGGCGATTTTGTCCCAACTGAATTTTTCTGTGACGGTTTTATAAGCCCGTTCACCCATTCTTTCGGCCAGTTTTTCATCTTGCAAAAGCTGATTAACTTTTTCGACAATCAGTTTTGGCGATCGTGGCCTGACGAGAAAACCATTGTAACCGTCTTTGACCAAGGTTGTAACTCCGCCTTTGCGGGAAACAACAACGGGAGTTTTATTTACCATTGCCTCAAGAATGACTAATCCTAACGGTTCGTTCCAAACTGAGGGGGCAACGTAGACATTGGCTCGCAGATAAAAATCATTAATGGTATCCAATTTATGTGAAAAATAACCGACCATATGAACATTAGTCAGTTTAAATTTCAATATTAAACTTTCCAGATATTTTCTTTCCGGACCGTCGCCGGCAATGATGACTTCGGCCTTTATCTGTCGAGCCGCTTTAATCAGATATTCGACTCCTTTGTGTTCAGTTAATCGGCCGGTAAAAAGAACCAATTTATCATATTGAAAATGATATTTTTTATCAATCCAGGAGACATCGCGGTTAAAGTCAATATCATTGCTAATACCAGCCGGAATAGTTTTTGTTTTCCGCGCCAAATCATGGCCAAACATATCCAAATACCATTGGCGGGTAAAGTTGCTATTGGCAGTGATAAATTTAGAGCGGAGAGAGGCATCACGGACTAACGATTTCCAGCGGTTATCTTCTTTAAAGTAATAAAGATCGCTGCCGTGAGTAGTGATTAGATAAGGGATTCGATATAGATTAGCCAACTGTCTGGCAATCGGAGGAAGAAAAGCGGTGTGAAAACAATGGATAACATTTGGTTTAAATCTTTCAATAGCTTTGGCACTTCGCAGTAAATAATAATTATAAGTGAGAATCATTTCCTGCTGGGTAAATTTTGAATATTTTTTTGCGTTTGGCAGTTCAGGGTTGCCGACGAAAACTCCAGCAATGGGTGGCTTAAGGCGAAATAGCCTTGCTTGTTTTTTTTTCAGAAAACGAGAATCTGGAGCAACTATTGCAGCTTGATAATCATCAACATACTTTTCTTTTAAACCAGCAACGAGACGACGAAGCCAGTTACCTGATCCATTGCCCCAAAGCGGGAACATATAAAGATATAGAACTTTCATAATTTTGAATTATTATAACATTTTGAAATTTAATTTCAGTTGGAAAAAGATTTTAGGAAAAATTTCTGATTCTAATAATTTTTTTTCTTCGGGAAAAAAATTTTGCAGAGTATAAGTTTCACCTGGTACTTTGTTTTTCACACTCCTGACACCAACCACCAAACACACCCAACACA
>CAZJKY010000030.1:0-7024 GCA_964546915.1 uncultured Gammaproteobacteria bacterium
TATTTACCGGAGAAAGAACAAATCTAGTGTTTCACTATGGCTTAAGAAAAATAATCGCGGAGATATCAGCTATTAGTCCGGCTGGCGGCTGGGGTACGGAACAAGAGGCTAAATTATATAAAAAATTTGGAAAAAAGCTAGAGAAGTTTTTAACATCAGTTTAGTCCTCCAGTGTAGACACGTCTCCAACCGGTAATCCTAATTCTTGAGCTTTTAAGACGCGGCGCATGATTTTGCCGGAGCGAGTTTTTGGGAGTTTTTCCACAAATTCAATTTCATCAGGAGTGGCGATCGGGCCGATTGATTTGCGGACGGTCATCACCAATTCTTTTTTTAATTCATCAGACGGGACAATTCCTTGTTTTAAAATAACGAAAGCTTTGATTGATTCACCTTTGATTTCATGAGGTTTGCCAATGACAGCGGCTTCGGCGACTTTAGGATTGGAGACAAAGGCTGACTCTATTTCGGCAGAACCAAGGCGATGGCCGGAGACTTTAATAACATCATCGTTACGTCCTACAATCCAATAATATCCATCCTCATCAATCTTGGCCGAGTCACCGGTGAAATAGATAAAGTTTTGAAATTTGTTATTTGAGATTTGTGATTTGTTTGGAAATTGGAAATTGGAAATTGGAAATTTTTCAAAGTACGTCTCCTTATATCTTTCCTCATTATTATAAAGCCCCATTAACATCGCTGGCCAGGGGGTACGGATAACAAGATAACCTTGTTTATTAGTCTCCACTTTATTGCCATTTTCATCAACTATCTCAGCTTTAATGCCAAAAAATGGTTTAAAACAGCTGCCTGGTTTTAAAGATACGGACGGAATCGGTGTAATCATAAACATTCCAGTCTCGGTCTGCCACCAGGTATCCATAATAGGAATTTTCTCACGTCCGATATTTTTATAAAACCACATCCAAGCTTCCGGGTTAATCGGCTCGCCAACACTGCCTAGTATTTTTAAAGAGCTCAAATCATATTTTTTCGGAATTTCATCGCCTAAGCGCATCAAAGCCCGAATAGCCGTAGGTGCTGTATAAAACTTGGTTACCTGATATTTTTCAATTAACTCCCACCAGCGGCCAGGATGAGGATAGTCAGGGACGCTTTCATAGATAAAGGTGGTTATGCCGTTTATCAAAGGCGAGTAAACAATATAGCTGTGGCCGGTGACCCAGCCTGCATCAGCAGTGCAAAAATATACATCATCGGCCTCTAGATTAAATATCCACTTTAAGGTGATATAGGTACCGACCATATAGCCGCCATGACTGTGAACGACCCCTTTTGGTTTTCCAGTGCTGTTGTGGACGACTAAACCATTAGCAATATAATTGTGATTGTTTTCAACTGTGAGGTCATAAACATAATCATCATTATTTTGTTCTAATGATATATTTTTTATTTCAAAAAAACCAATATTCGTTAGTTTTTCAAGCCTTTCAATCTTCGATAATATCGTAGATATTACTTCTAATTTTTCACTTCTTATTTTTTCTAAATAAGGCAAAATTTTCTGGTAAAATTTTGAACGTGATTTTTGTGACACTCTCGGTTTATTTGCATGAATATAGATATGAACAGTGTGTTTTGATTTTCCTGAAACTTCAACAAGATTTTTATTAGTAATTTTCAAAATATCAATAATTTCTCTTATTCCTTGTACATTTTGTAAATTTATCACTACTATTTTATGGTAAAGTTTTTGAATGTAGTTTCTGATTTTAGGTAACCTTTGCTTAGAAATTCTTCTTTTACTATATATATAAGAATCAGCAAATATTTTACGTAGTTCTTTTTTATTAAGACGCACAGTATTTCTTAATGTTCTTAAAAGAGAATTAATCGGAACAAAATGAATATTAGTTTTTGATTTTATATTCTTATTTCCTTCCATGAGCTGCTGAAGTTTTGTTCGTTTTTTCTTGGACGAAAAATTTATATGTGATTGAAAAATCTTGAGCGATTTTCTGTCAGAAATTCTTAATTCATATACCATAGTTACATAATGTTTATCGCCAAAATGAGTTTTTCTTAACTCCTCATTAAAGTTTGTGATTATGCCAAATCTTAACAATAAGAGTTGAAGTTTTTGAATAAGTAATTTACTGGTGCTTACTACTTTTACCACTGGTGTTTTTAAGATAACTGATCCTTCAGCTTCAAAAAAACCTCTTATAAATGCTGCCACCACTTCATCAGAACTTTTTTGGATTATGATGGGGATATCTCTTTGATTACTTTTAGCAAACACTTCAAAAAAATATTTTTTCAAATAAGAAGAGAAATAAACGCTATGAATTAAGAGACGTTGTCTATCGTATTTCTTAATATAGGCTCGTAAGCTGAATTTTTCAGCCAGTTTTTTATAAAAAATTAAATTATCAACATCTTTGTCTGTTACTTCAATAACCCCTTTTTTTAAACTACCATCACCTGCGAAATAACCTAATAATTGAGAAAAATCAGGATTTATTAACTTTGGCAATATAGATATATTTGCCGGACTTTGAATCGTGCACTTTTCTTGGTGGTATTCAATATCGGGAAAAGGTAATGGTTGATTTTGAGTTTTAATATCAACTTTAGTTGTCATCATAACATGATTACCAACTTGCAAACTCTTAGCCTCTTTTTCTACAATTTCTCCATTATTCTGCAAGACAAAAAAAGGATGGTTTTTAGTAAATAAACCATAAGATAAAGAAGTTTTAATTTTTAAAAGTTCGGGTTCATCGGGATATTTATGTTTCTCGGTTATTTCTTCCTGCTCCTGTTTTAATGTTTCAGTATTGACATTGACGACCTTACTTCCTCCTTTTTCAACCAGATCAGATATTTTTTTTATTTCACCGGTTGCTAATTGGATGAGTGTATCTTTATGACAACAACCTGATGTGTATAGGATATACAATGGATCAGTCGCTTCCATGATTTCGGTCGGGCAGATAGTGTCTTGTTTAGCAACGAGTTCATGCCAGTAAACATATCTGGAAGATGGGTTTGGGAATGGATGCTGGTTAGGAAGTTGGGTTTGGAAGTTGGTTATTCTATTGACTACAATCACATGCTCAACAAACGTTAAATCTTTTATTGCCTCATCGACATTTTTTTTACTATCAATGATTTTTTCTTTATAAGGATAGGCGTTGGTGGTGATGACTATCTTTGCTTTGGCGTCTTCGATCCGGTTTTTCAGAGCGTCAACGGAAAAACCTGAATAGACGACTGAGTGAATGGCGCCGATTTTCGCGCAGGCCAACATAGCAATAAGTTGTTCGGGAACGCGGGGAAGATAGATGCAGATCCGGTCGCCTTTTTTAACGCCTAAAGATTTTAGGCCATTGGCAAATCGGCAGACCTCTTCGTTTAGTTGTTGATAGGTAAACCTTCTTTCTTCACCGGTTTGTGATACCCAGATTAAAGCCAATTTATCTTGAACATCAGTTTTCATCCAGCGGTCAAGGGCGTTATAAACAATATTTGTCTGTCCGCCTACAAACCATTTTGCATAAGGATACTGCCAGTCCAATACTTTGTTCCACGGCTTAAACCAACTTAATTCTTTGGCAATATTTCCCCAAAAAGTTTCCGGATTTTCTATCGATTCCTTATAAAGTTTCTCGTAGTCTTTAATGTAAGAGTTATCAATCAGTTTTTGATCAGGTTTTATAAACATAATTTTAGTCTACACTTTTTTACGCAGTTTTGTCGTAAAGGAATTTTTTCCCTTGCAAAAAGATTTTTTTATGTTATAAATAATAACCATTAAGATGACTCCCAATGGAATTTTTATTAAAAAATATGATACAAGAGTTAAGAAGCAGATTCTTACCTTATAGAGACATTATGGAAGACGGATTAAGAAGATTATTTTCCTCCTATGAGGCTTTACCGAATCCTCTTTTAGAAAATTGGCGTAATTTAAGACAAAGAGCTTTACAAAGCGCAGAACTTGATTCAAAAATTCCAAACTACGTTGTTCTTAGATGGGCAAATAAAAAGGATTTTATCGATAGTGAGGCTGAAGCTCAAGCAGCGGAGATTCTTGCACATAAATTCAAAGATACTAATCCGGATTATATTCTAGCGATTGCTAATTCGGGATTACCAATTGGCCAAGCAGTCCATAAACGTTTTCCTAATACTACTTTTATAGAAGCTACAAAATTTGAGAAGGAGCCGGAAAGAGAAGATGGATCTGTCTATACTCAGGCACATTCTTATAGTCGAGACACTGACTTTTGGTTTAAAATACCACAGATACCACAAGGAAAGCGAGTCTTAATCATTGATGATGTGGCCGCCTATGCCGGAGTTGGTCTGCCCATTGCTCAATTAATAAAAGATCAAGGCGGATTATTAGTTGGATATGGAGTTTATTTTGATAAAGTTTTTCAAGGCGGTCTTGAGAAAATCTCACAAAAATTAAACATTCCTGCTTTTTCAGTTATTCGAGTTAAATCAATAGAGGATCATGGAATTACTTTATTAGACGAAAAAAGTTCTTTAAAACCCATCTATGATCATCATCGTTGATTTTGGCTCCCAAACAACTCATTTGATCGGAAGAAGAATCAGGGATCTGGGAGTTGCTTCAAAAATTGTTCTTCCTAAAAACGCTTTGTCTGCCATTAAAAAATACAGTCCACGCGGGATTATTTTATCCGGTGGTCCAGCCTCGGTTTTCGGTAAAGATGCCCTTTTAGTTGATAAAAAAATTTTTGCTTTGGGGATTCCTGTTTTGGGGATTTGTTACGGACTGGAAGTTTTGGGACATATGTTGGGTGGCAAAGTTGCTCCTGGAAAAAAGAAAGAATACGGCCCCGCCTACGTCCGCCTTTGGCGGACTCCGGCGGGTAAACCCACCTTGTTGTTCAAAGATATCCCGGACAGACTTCGTGTTTGGATGAGTCACTTTGATCAAGTGGCTGAACTACCAAAAGGAATGATTAAGTTAGGATCAACATCAACTGTTAAATATGCCGCTTTTGCTTCGGAAAAAAAGAAAATTTACGGAATTATGTTCCATCCAGAAGTACATCACACTCAGTACGGACAAGAAATTTTAAATAATTTTGTCGTAAAAATCTGTAGGGAAAATCCATTACTTGGAACTAAAAAAATAGAAGAAATAAAGAAGTATTTGAAAAAAGAAATAGGAAACAATAAGGCAGTTTGTGCCTTGTCCGGAGGAATCGATTCCAGTGTTGCCGCTTTTCTCACTCATCAGGTGATTGGGAAAAATCTCACCTGTTTTTATGTTGATACCGGACTGATGCGGGAAGGGGAAACCGATGAGGTAATCGATACTTTTAAAAATAAACTTAAACTTCCACTGGTTGTCATCGACGGTAAAAAAGATTTTCTGAAGGCATTAAAAGGAATAGTTGACCCAGAAGATAAGAGAAAAGTGATAGGGGAAACGTTTATTCGAACTTTTGAAAGGGAAGCCAAAAAAATCGGAGCAAAAATTCTTATTCAAGGAACTATTTATCCCGACGTCATCGAAAGTAAAGGAACAGTTCATGCCCATAAAATCAAGACACATCATAACGTCGGAGGAATTCCGGAAAAACATGGTTTTCATCTCATTGAACCTCTTAGAACGTTTTACAAAGATGAGGTAAGAAAGATTGCCCAGGAACTGAAATTTCCTAAAGAAATGGTGACGAGGCACGTCTTTCCCGGTCCGGGACTGGCCGTACGGATAATCGGAGAAGTGACAGAAGAAAAGCTAAGAATATTAAAAAAAGCCGATTTAATTGTCATCGAAGAAATTAAAAAAGCCGGCTTGTATGATGATATTTGGATGGCTTTTGCCGTTTTTACCGGAATAAAAACTACGGGCGTGACCGGTGACGAACGAAAATATGGAGAACTAATTGCTATTCGGGCCATTGAATCAAAAGATACAATGACGTCCGATTGGGTAAGACTTCCTTATGATGTTCTGGCAAAAATTTCCGAACGTATTGTCACCGAAGTCTTTGAAGTTGTCCGCGTCGTCTACGATATTACTACCAAACCACCAGCGACGATGGAATGGGAGTAAATTATTCGTAACTAAATTCATGACCATATATAGTACCACTCCATTTCGGATCTCCAAAAAAGACATGACGATGAGTAGCAATTTTTCCATCTTTAGCTTTCATTACCTGACCGTTATATACAAGAGGCTCTCCGACTTCTAACCAACCTGTAATTTTTCGATGTTTATCTTCATTATATGTTTCTGTTCCAAATACTTCAGTGTCTACAATTCTAGTACCAGTATGATCATGAACACTACGACGCTCTCCTTTAGGATCCACTACATACCCACAACCCATTAAAAGTAGTAAAGGAGCTCGAAGAGCAGTTGTAAGGACCGCCAAAACCCCTTTTTTTAAATGATCGAATCGTTGTTTCCTGACCTCTTGATTTACCATTGCTGATATTTTACTTCTCCTCCTTCTTCTTGTCAAGGGGCGCAGAATGTGATGATCTAACACTGTTTGTCATCCCCGTGTTTACCCTGAGTGAAACCGAAGGGAAGACGGGGATCCAGACGACCGGATTCATGGATGGTATAATAAAGTTCTCATATGGAATTTAAATACTTTTTCCGAAATGGAAAGATTTTACCGATTGAGCAGGCGGTTATTCCTCTTTCAAATATTGAATATGCATACGGTTTCGGTGTTTATGAAAATATCCGTATTTCAAATGGCCAAGCATTTTTTCTAAAAAATCATATAGAACGGTTAATCGAGTCGGCAAAAATCATTGAAATTACTCATCCATTTGATGCTGCTTTTGTAGAAAACAGTGTTTCTGACCTTGTTAAGAACACCAAATCGGAAACTTATAATCTAAAGATTTTTTTGATTGGCGGTTCAACAAAAAAAAAGGCTTCTTTGTATGTTTTCTGTCTCAATCCACTTTTTCCCGATAAAAAATTATATAAAGAAGGGGCGAAATTTATCACCTATAACTATGAAAGAGATTTTCCTCATGCAAAAACACT
>CAZJKY010000031.1:0-7017 GCA_964546915.1 uncultured Gammaproteobacteria bacterium
TATATAATATCAATACATGGTTAATTTTTTATTAAATTTAGAATATTTATTAGAAAATCAAAAACGAGAAAAAATATGAAAACAAAAGTCGAAACCACACAAGCGCCCAAAGCAGTTGGTCCATATTCACAAGCAATTATCGTTGAAAACTTTGTTTTTACCTCCGGCCAAGTTCATTTAACTCCCGAAGGCAAACTTCTTGATGGAACAATTGAAGAACAGACTCATCAAGTAATGAAAAATTTAAAAGCTGTTCTTGAAGAAGCTGGTGTTACTTTTGCTGAGGTCGTTAAAACCACGATTTATGTTACTGACATGAGTTTGTATGAAAAGATCAACGAAGTTTATAGTAGCTATATGACAGAGCCATTTCCGGCCAGAGAAACTGTTTGTGTTAATGCTCTTCCTCTTGACGCCAGAGTAGAGATTAGTATGGTGGCAATAAAAAATTAATAAGAAGAAATAAAATATTTGCTATACTTTAATCATGATTTTTCTAGCCTTAAAAACATATAAAAAAACAACCGGCGATGCGGTTATCAAAATTCTTTCTTCCGTAAAAAAAATCATAAAAGAAACAGGGGTTCCAATAATTGCCTGTGCTCAAACAACAGATATTTACCGGATAAGAAAAGAATTAGACATTGAAGTCTGGGCTCAACATATGGATCCGATTGATCCGGGAAAAAATACCGGTTGGATTTCTCCATATAGTGTGAAAAATGCTGGAGCGACCGGTGTTTTAATTAATCACTCGGAACATAAATTAAAGGAAGAAGTCATTATTGAGACTGTAAAAAAAGCCAGGCAATATAATCTTAAAATAATTCTAATTGGTCAAACCGTTGAAATGATAAAAAAATTTGACTCTTTTGATATTGATTTTTTAAGTTTTGAAAGAGAAGACTTAATTGCCGGTCCGGTTTCCATGATTGATCAACAAGAAAAAGCTATAAAAGACTTAGTTAAAATAGTTAAGCATCCGTTAATAATAGGAGCAGGGATCAATGACGGTGAAGATACAAGAAAATCAAAGGCAACCGGAGCGGCTGGAGTTCTAATGGCTACATACTTTGTTACTGCTCCTGATCCTGAACAAAAACTTCGCGAATTAGCAGAAGGATTTACAAAAAAATAAGGGCGAAAATTCCTGATGAAAGTCCAAGTAATGCTCCTCCGACTACGTCGGTTGTCCAATGTTCTCCTAGACTGACACGTGACACCAACATTAGGACATTAAAAATTAAAAGAAAAGAAATTAATAAAATTTTTATTGCTGATTTTAATTTTGATTTCTTAATCAAATAGAAAAAAATAAAAGAAATAAACACTATTCTTAGGGAATGACCTGAGGGGTAGGAGGATCCCGGCTGGATATAAGAAGAGGGGAAAAGGAAATCAATATTGTAGCGAAAAAATAAATATGGAGGGCCGGGATGATGGAGAATAGCCTTACCAATAATTTCTATTACGTGGGCCATGGCAAAAGGGATAAAAATCAAAAGAGAAACAAGTTTTTTTCTGAAAACTGCGATTAAAAAAATAATTCCTGCCAATATTTCGAAGCTGCCGATTAAACTTAAAGAAGACAAAAATCCGTCATATTTAATGGGAATATGATTTTGTAGTCTGACCGTCGTGTCAAAATCAATTTGATTGAAAATTTTTGTCTTGACTAAATAGCTAAAAGCAACAAAAGCGGCAAAGAAAAATAAACTAATTAAAATCAAAATTATTTTTTTTCTCATAAATGGTTTAATCTTAAATATACCAAAAGAATAATAATATTTTCTGATAGAATATAAATAAATACGGAGTGTAGTTCAGATGGCTAGAACGTACGCTTTGGGAGCGTAAGGCCGCGAGTTCGAGTCTCGCCACTCCGACTAATGAAAAAAGTCTACTTAATTTTACTTATCTTTGTATTTTTTTTTGCTTCACCCTTTTTCTTTAAAAAAAATAACTGCTCAAATAACCAAGCAAAAATATATCAGATTAATAACAAAAACTATTGCTTGTTGACGGCTAGTAATCAAGAACAGTGGGAAAAAGGACTGGTGTTTTATAAAAATAAACAAGAACTCAAAGGAGCCGATGGAATAATTTTTATTTTTCCTGATAAACAAATAAGAAGTTTTTGGAATAAAAATACTTATCTGGACTTGGATATTTACTGGATGGAGGATGATAAAATTATTGGAAAAAGTTTTTTGCCGTCAATATTAAAATCAAAAGAAATAGTGGTTATTAAATCAGTGGGAGAAGTTAATAAGGTGGTGGAGATTGTTAAATAGATACTTTCTACTTTTTCAAAGCTTCTATGCCGGGGAGTGTTCCTTTCTCAATAAATTCAAGCATCGCCCCACCCCCGGTTGAAATGTGAGTGATTTTATCAAGATATTCTTTTTTTGAAATGGCAGCCAGCGTATCACCTCCACCAACAATTGATATGGCTTTATCGTTATGGGTTATTGAATAGTAAATGAAATCCGTGCCTCGGCGAAAGGCGGGATTTTCAAAATATCCCATCGGCCCGTTCCAGATAATTGTTTTTGCTTTAGCAATAATACCTCCAATTTGAGCTTTAGTTTCCGGACCGATATCAAATATTGATTTTGTTGGAGGTATACTTTCAATTTTTACTACCTCACTTTCTTTATCTTCTTTTGTAGTGGCTACAACTGCGTCAACCGGCAGAACAATTAAGGCGCGATTTTTCTTTGGTAAAGAAAGCAGTTTTCTTGCCTGCTGGACCGCCTCATATTCACAAAAACTTGTTCCCACCTCGTATCCTTGAGCACTGACAAAAGCATTAGCTAGTCCGCCGCCAATAATTAGATAATCAACAATTTTTATTAATTTATTTATTAGCCCTATTTTTGTTGATACCTTAGTGCCTCCGATGATTGCAACTATTGGTTTTTTAGGTTTGTTAATAACTTGAGATATTATTGCTAATTCTTTTTTAAGAAGCAGTCCTCCATATGATGGTAAAAATTTTGGTGGTCCAATAACTGAAGTGTCTGATCGGTGGCAAACTGCAAAAGCATCATTCACATAAATATCAGCCAGAGAAGAAAGTTGTTTTGCAAATATTGTTGAATAATCTTTTTCTTTGGGGTAAAAACGAATATTTTCCAAAACTAAAATTTCTTTATTAATTTGTTTTGTAAATACTTGTTTATTGGGGACAAGAAAGTTGTCAACCAAAGTAATTTTATAATTCGGCAAATATTCACGTAGTCTTTTGACAACAGGCATTAATGACAGTTTGGGGTCCCGGGTTTTTGGCCGATCCAGTTTAGCAACACAAATAAGTCGGTTTTTATTTTTTAAAAGATACTTTATGGTCAGAAGATTTTTTTGGATTCGAACGTCATCGGCAATAGTTTGATCAGGGTTTAAAGAAACATCAAAATCAACTCGAAGAAGAATGATTTTGTTTTTGATTTTGACTTCGTCGATGTATATTATTTTTTTCATGTTTAACTCGTTAACTCGTTAACGCGTTAACTGGTTAACGGGTTTTAAACAAACTGCGCCAATTTCTCGACCAAGTCCACAAGCCTAGTACTGTATCCCCACTCATTATCATACCAGCCAAAGATTTTTACCAAATTTCTATTAATGACTTTAGTATAGTTGGAATCAAAAATACAGGAGTAAGGAGAACCAATAAAATCTGAAGAAACCAAAACTTCGGTTTCATAACTTAAGATATTTTTCATATTCTCTTGGGAAGCTTTTTTAAACGCTTTGTTGACTTCCTCAGCTGAAGTTTGTTTTTCCACAATAATAGAAATATCAGTAATTGAACCGGTGGCAACCGGAACCCGAAGAGACATACCATCAACTTTTCCTTTTAATTCAGGAATAACTTTGGCAACTGCTTTAGCGGCGCCGGTAGTTGATGGAATTATATTTAAGAAAGCAGATCTTGATCGGTCTTCTTTTTTCCCGGCATCATCAAGCAAGCTTTGGCTAATTGTTACTGCATGAGCAGTGGTTAAAAAACCGGATATAACTTTAAAGTTATCATTGATTACTTTAAACATTGGGGCAGAGCAGTTAGTAGTACAGGAAGCCATCGAGATAATGTTGTTGTTGGTAAAATTAAAGTCTTTATCATTGACTCCAAGGACAACAAATGGAGTTTCCTCATCTTTTGCAGGGGCAGTTAAAATTACTTTTTTAACACTGCCTTTTAGATGTTTTTCTAAGTCTATTTTCTTTGTAAAAGCACCGGTAGCGTCAACAACGATATCGACGCCATATTTATCCCAAGGAATATTTTCGGGTAAATCATTAAGTAGAGTTAGAATTTTTTTGCCATCAACGGAAATTCCGTCGGATTCTTCTTTAACTTCCATTCCAAATCTTCTATAAACAGAATCATAAGAAAGAAGATAGGCCATCATTGAAGTTGGTGTTTTTCTTGTATTTATAGCTGCAATATCAAAACTGTTTCTTTTGAGGGCAATCCGGGCAAAAGCTCGACCAATTCGACCAAAACCATTTAAACCGACCTTTAGTTTTTTCATATTTTTATTTAGTTTGATGTAAATGATGATGAGTGGTCATGTAGCGAATGGTTTTTGATTGGGCTCTCATTACAATAGAATGAGTAATAATTTTATTTTTTCTAAAAATTACTCCTTGCAAAAATGGTCCGTCAATGACACCGGTAGCGGTAAAAGTTAATTGATTGCCGCGTGCCAAATCAGAAACAGTAAAAATTTTACTTAAATTTTTTATCCCCATGTCTTTAATCTTGCCAATATCAGCTTCTTTTTTTGGTTTAAAACGACAGAGCATTTCACCACCTAAAATTTTTAGGGCAACGGCAGCTAATACAGCTTCAGTCGATCCGCCGCTTCCCATCATAAGATCAATTCCTGACTCCGGTAAACAGGTAGCAACAGCAGCCGCCACATCACCATCGGTGATTAACCTGACTCGGGCGCCGATTGATCGGGCTTCATTCATAATTGGATAATTTCTTTCCCGGTCAAGCATCATAATCGTGACTTCTCTCACGTCTTTACCAATTGCCTTGGCCGCCTTTTTAATATTATTAGTGACAGAATCATTAAGATCAATTACTTTAGCCGCTTCCGGTCCGGTGGCCAATTTTTCCATATAAGTATCCGGAGCATGGAGAAGGCTTTTAGGAGCACCAGCGGCAATCACCGTTAAGGCATTGTATCGTCCATGAGCAACACTGTCAGTACATTCAAGAGGATCAATGGCTAAATCCATTACCGGAGTTTTTGCTTTGCCAACATGTTCGCCGGTATAAAGCATTGGCGCCTCATCTTTTTCTCCTTCGCCAATAACAACGGTTCCGGAAAAATCAATTTGATTAAATCTTTTTCTCATCTCTTCAACCGCCGCACCATCAGCCTTATTTTTTTCCCCTCGTCCGACCCAATGAGCTGCGGCAATCGCTGCTGCTTCAGTCACCCGAACAAATTCTAAAGCAAGATTTCTATCCATGTTTGGTTTCTATAATATACATATTTATCATTTTATTGTCAAGAAATAAATAAATAGGGCTTGTATTTAGTTATTTAGTAGTGATAAAATGTTTTTGATTACCAATTATATATTTAATAAATATGGTTATTGATCAAACAGGTGAAAATATTTTAGCTAAAGTTGCTCGCGAATTAGTTGCGCCTAAAAAAGGAATATTGGCAGCTGATGAAAGTACGGGAACAATGAAGAAAAGATTGGATGCAATTGGAGTTGAGGCCACCCCGGAAAATCGTTCAATTTGGAGAGAAATAATGGCCGGTTCACAAGGAATTGAAGAGGCGATTAGCGGGGAAATTTTATTTGATGAAACTCTTCGTAATCTTTTACCAAACGGACAGATGATTGCCCAATTACTTAAATCAAAAGGTATTCATCCGGGGATTAAGGTTGATAAAGGCACGGTGAAATTTAACGCTGATGAGGAGACTTTTACTCTAGGTTTAGATGGCTTAACAGAAAGATTAATTGAATATAGAGAACTTGGAGCAACTTTTACCAAATGGAGAGCGGTATATAAAGTTGGGAAAGACATTCCTTCTCCGGCGGCAATTATGGCAAACTCGATTGGTTTAGCAGAATACGCTTTACTTTCTCAAAATGCCGGACTGGTGCCTATCGTTGAACCGGAAACATTGGTTTTAGAAGGGGACCACGATATTAATACAAGCAAAAAAGTCACAGAAAAAATCCTCAAAGATGTTTTTTATTGGTTAAAGCAATTCGGAATTCAGTTCGATGGTATGTTATTAAAACCAAACCTGGTTTTACCAGGAAAGGAAGCTACTAATCAATCAAACCCTGAAGAAATCGCTCGTCTTACTGTTGAAGTATTAAAGGCGGCGGTTCCTCCTGAAGTGCCCGGAATAGTATTCTTGTCAGGCGGTTTAACCCCAGATCAATCAACTGAATATTTAGGAGCCATGAATAAGATGTATTCTGATCTTCCTTGGCAGTTAAGCTTTTCTTTTGGGAGAGCTTTACAACAGGAAGCTTTGCATGTCTGGATGGGAAAACCGGAAAATATTAAAGCGGCTCAAGATGCCTTTATTAATCGTGCAAAAAAAGTATCGCAGGCGAGAGATGGAAAATAAATAATAGTTAAATTAGTTTTTATTTTTATATATCACTGCAATATCATCGCGATAGACTTCTTTCCAATGATATGTTTTGGCATCTTTTTGCAATAATAAATCAAGGAACGTTCCGGTTGTTATAAAAATATAATCGGTTTTCAGTAATTGCAGTTTTTCATTCCATCCGTTTTTTGTTTGAATGATGTCCAGATATACCTGATATGGACTTTTCCCATTTTCATCTTTCCAGGCCGGCATTCTTCCATCAACGAATACCCTGGCGTTAGGTTTCTGCCAAATTAAAAATCCACCCCATTCATAAGTATTAAAGACATTACCTATTAATTGAGGAAATTTTTCTATTGCTTGACAGGGATAAGCTATCTGACCATTTTGACAATATTCA
>CAZJKY010000032.1:0-6922 GCA_964546915.1 uncultured Gammaproteobacteria bacterium
AAAAAATATCTAGCGTAGTTTCTCGAAAAGCCGTGAGCAATTTTTTGAGATGTTTTTTTCTTTCTCTTCCGGTTGTTGAATTAAACCAATCAATATCAGGACGATGCGGACCTGGTAAAAGAGGGATGATCGAGGCAAGCGAAAGATCATCAAAATTATTGTCCGTAGTTAATAATAGTTGGTCGAAAGTTTTCAAAGGCAGACTGTCTTTCCAGGATTTTAAATTATTAGTATCGGTAGTAAAATGACCTTTATGGTTTAAAGTAATAGGAAAATAAGTAGTAATCTCTCTTAATAATGAAGATATTGGAAAGTCTTTTTTAGTCGGAGAAGGATTTTCACGATGCTCATCCATACCTCAATTTTAGCAGTTATTTGTTATCGAAGCGAAAAAATAGAAATTATGAATATTTTTTGACTAAAAATCCGCCAATGATCACTGCAACTATAAGCGCTAATAAAAACCAAGACAGGTTATCCATATTATTCACTTACGATATAACTGGTAATATAAGAAATTATAGTCATTATTAATCCTAAAGTAAATAGTCGTATAGAAAATTGTTTATTAGATAAAAACTGACTAAAAACAAAAGCGGCCGCTATAATGTTTCCTAAATCCATTAATTTTTCTGAAAATTGCGAGCGAAATACTTTTTTTAATTTATTACTTTTCATAGTTTTTGATAAATCGTACTACAAGAATAATTACTTGTCAGTCGTATATAACCTACAAAAGCATAGCTTTAGAGCATCATAGAGAGAAAAAATAGAAATCAAGTAGTGAATTGCTTTAAAAAATCTTCGGCGGTGACGATTTTGGTGTTTTTGATTTTTTTCAAAGGGAGGATGTGTTTCTTATCACCAGTTACCAAATAGTCTGCTTTTGATTCTAATGCGCAGGCGAGAATTTTATTATCTGGAACATTTTGTTTAATAGTATTTAGACTTTTCTTAGGCGCTATGACAGCAAAACTTTCTTTTAGAATCCCTTCTGTTTGTTCGAGTTTTTTTTCCTCAAAATCAAACTTATTACGGAGAACTTCTTTGACCTCGAAGATTATAAAAGGAGAAATAAAAGGCTTAATTTTTCCCTCAATAGCTAGAAGAAAAATATCTCTGGGTTTGCCGCCGAAGACGATAGAAGAAACGATAATATTGGAATCTAAAACAACTGATATTTTTTGAGTTTTATTTACCCTGGCGGTATTCATCAATAATCCTTTCGATATCTTTTTCTTTTATTCCTATCTCTTTAGCTTTTTTTTCACCATAAGCAAAAAGCCCGATTAACTCTCTTTCACGGCTAATATAAGCAATAATGGCTTGTCTTATAAGACTGCTTCTGGTTGAGAATTGCTTCTTTGAAAATTCGTCTACAATCTTGACCAACTGTTTTGGCAAGGAAATATTAATAGTTTGAATATTCATATACAAAAAATATACAATAATTGTATATAAATGTCAATAGGTTTTTTTCCATCATTCCTCAATTTTAGCAGAAAAGGGAGGGATGAAATCGGCAGATATAAAACAAAGACAGTCTTATTAAAGACTGTCTTTATAAAGAGTGTCCCTTATTAATCTAAGAATAGTCTTTTATAAGCTTTTATTTCCTCAAAAGTTTCTTCCCTATATCCTTCAACAAACCCTTTATACGAATTAAAAGAAAAACCTTTGTTTTTTTCAAAATCTGAAAGAAAATAATTTTTATTTAGCCAACTTACAGACATATTATTAATATAAGCTTGGTAGCTTGACCAAGGATATGATGATAGACTTTGTTTATTAACAATAATTTCTTGTGGATTAAGATGGATATAACGACCTAAATGTAAAAGATATCTTTCATTGGTGATTAAAACTGCGTTATAACGTCCTTGGAATAATGGCCCTACCCGATCATATCTTTTATTAAAATATTTGGAATATTTTGTGATTAAACTTCGCATAAAATCTTCTATATCGTTTTTGTTTTTTTGTCTAATTTCTAAGTGAAAATGATTTGGCATTAGCACATAACAAAGAAGTTCAATTCTATTAAAATAATTTTTTAAAGCCATTAATTTTGAAATCTTTTCATTTTTTTGCTCATCAGATATGTCAATTTGTTTTTTTATTAAAATTATCGAATCATCTTTACTTGTGAGGTAAAGTTTTAGGTAGGAAAGAAAAACTTTATAATCTTGTTCATCTAAAAATATACTTCTTTTTTCCACACCCCGATTATAGACGTGATAGAACCCATTTTCGACATATGTTTTAAGAGTATTTTTTCCTGGCATAATAAAGACAGTCTTATTTAAGACTGTCTTTAATTTAATGTCAATCGCTTATAACCTACAAAAATAGTAAATTAAATTGTTAAGAAAGGATTAAAAAAGTGATAGATACCCTAAATTCTATCAAAAACCTCTAATTTAGAATTTATTACTGCAATCTATTATAATATAAACATGACAGTTAGAGATAAAAAACCGTCTTGGGATGAATACTTTATGATGTTGGCGGTTGTAGTGAAAAGCCGAGCTGATTGTATACGTAGGCAAGTAGGAACAATTATTGTTAGGGATCTTCGAATTATTTCCACCGGTTATAATGGTACGCCGCATAAAATCAAAAATTGTTCCGAGGGCGGTTGTAAAAGATGTCAACAAAGAGATAAAGGAAAAATTAATTGGTACGAATATGAAGAAAGCTGTGTTTGTATCCACGCCGAGCAAAATGCCATTATTCAAGCCGCTTACCTTGGCATATCAACTAAAGGAGCAACTCTTTATTCGACGACCAACCCCTGTTCGAGCTGTGCTAAGATGCTCATCAATGCAGGAATTATCAGGGTGGTTTGTAGAAAAGAGCACCATGATTTGGGAGGGATTGAACTTCTGAAGAAAGCGGGAGTAAAGATAGAAATAAAATAAAATAACTCCGTTTTAGAATATGATAAAAAAATCAAAGATCAAAAACCAAAGATCAAAAACTAGTTCAAAGCTCAAAGTTTTTAACTTTAAACTTGGTTTTGAGTTTTGCACTTTGAGATTTGAGTTTATCCAACTACTATTTTTACTTTTTTTCTTCATATTTGTTCTACCAATACAAGCAATAGAAACCTCTAATAATAAATTCGGCATTCATCTCGCTCAACCGCATTTGGAAGATTTAATTAAGGTTAAAGAGTTGGTTAATTCCAATGGCGGTGACTGGGGATATATTACTTTGATTATTCAAGAAAACGATCGCAATAAAAATAAGTGGCAGGATATTTTTAATCATCTTCGTCAAGATCATTTGATTCCGATTATTCGGTTGGCAACTCAGCCTGAAGGCGAGAACTGGCGGCGGCCGGAAGTAAAAGACGCCCAGGGCTGGATGGATTTTCTCGACTCTCTGAATTGGGTGGTGAAAAATCGTTATATTATTTTATTCAACGAACCAAATCATGGGAGTGAGTGGGGAGGGGAGACGGACGAAAAAAGTTATGCCGAAGTTTCTTTTGAATTTGCCAAAAAATTAAAAGAAAAAAATCCGGATTTTTTTGTGATGTTGGCCGGATTTGACGCATCGGCGCCATCGTGGCCTCCAGGGTTGGAAGATGAAGAAACGTTTTTGCGGAAGGTTATACAAGGTCCGTCCTTATTAAGGACGGACCTTAATAAATACATCGACGGCTGGGCATCGCATTCTTATCCTAATCCCGGTTTTTCCGGGAGTCCCTATGGAAGCGGTCGGGGAACGGTCAGGACTTATGAGTGGGAGTTAGGGCTTTTAGGGCAGTTGGGGGTGACTAAGAATTTGCCGGTGTTTATTACGGAAACCGGATGGAAGCGCGGCGGCGAAGAAACAGTTGCTAATTATTTTCAAACCGCCTTTGAACAAGTATGGTTGTCCAACGATCGGGTAATGGCAGTTACCCCCTTTGTTTTTGACTATCAAGGTGAGCCGTTTTTGGAGTTTTCCTGGAAGAAGTATAGTTCACAAGATTTTTATCAACAGTATTCAACGGTACAATCAATGTCAAAAATAAAAGGCGAGCCGGAGCAGATAGAAAAAGGAGAGATTAATTTTGATTTGCCAAAAGAGCTGGTTGAGCAGTCAGAATATAATTTTAAAATTAAATTGAAAAATCAAGGTCAATCAATCTGGTCAAAGGACGATAATTATTATCTATCCCACGGCCGTGATATAGATAATAAGAATACAGTAGAGATAAAGTTTTCTAATATAGATAGTATTAAGCCATTTGAGGAAAAAGAGGTAGAGTTTAAAATTGTTACTAAAAATAAATTAGGTAAACAAAAAGCTATATTTATTCTACAAAAAAATGATAAAAAAATCTTAGAAAGTCAAAATTGGCAGTTTGAGATTTTCCCTTTGCCGGCTTTAAAGTTTGCCACTAATTTTTTCCCCTGGGGGAAAGGCAAAGGTGATGATTTTGAGTTACAGATATTTGATATCGACGAGAAGTTAGTATTTAAAAAGAAAAATCTTAAAGTAAGAGACGGAACAGGCGAGTTAAAAGAGATAAAAAATATTGCTTTGGACGAACTCTACCGGGTTGTTTTATTGAAGCCCTATTATTTGCCGAGGCAGAATTTTATGGTTTTCAAAAAGGATAACAATAAAGTAAAATTTAAATCTCTTTTGCCATTTGACTTTAACAACGACGGCGCTTTTAACCTCAAGGACTTCCTCAAACTTCTCGGACGTTGAATTTTTATACAGTAAGATATATAATGATAACCAAATTAATATATGATATTACTAGAAACCGCCCGACCAACTGATGTTTTTATTTCAAAAAATCTACTTTATCCAGATCTACAAAATAGAGATCAAATAAAAAGATTTAATCATAAAGAAAAAGAACTATTAGCCGCAAATATAAAAGATGTTTGGGGCGTGTCCCCAGAACGCCAAAACACAGTTCCTCTTATTGGTTTTGAATCAGTTACAAAAGCAGATAACTATAGAGACACTGAACCTTATGTATTAAAAAATCCAGATTTACCAAGAACAGATCGACTGGATGTAATTGTTAATCTTCAAACCCGTGAAGAGGTTAATAATTTTAGAGCTGTTGTTGACGAGCTAGGAAACCCTTATACAACTTTAGCTACAATGTATTTTCCTTTACAAAGAGGCGATAGACCTGAAGCAAGACCAAGCGGTGAAATAGAAGTTGTACTTTTGAGAAGATTAATCCGAGATCTGTCTGTAAATAATATTCGTAGATTAATAATATCAGCTTCTCATTCACCGGCTTTTTCATATTTTGCACTGGAGGCAGGGATTGCGGTTGTTGATGTTATTCCTCTTCCCGCGATGTTTGACGCTGCAGTTGAAAAAGGTTTGTTTCAAGGCAAGACTATAATTCCAGTCACAAGTGATTATGGAGCCAGCGATATGGGAAAGGTAGCTGAAAAATTAGCTGAAGAACGCGATGTTCTATTTGGACCGACGGTTCATGGTAAAAAAACTAAAATACACAATATAACAGAAGTTTCTTTTCCGGAAGAAGAATTGGTTAGAGTTAAAGGAAAAGTAGCGGTTATTCCGGAAGATATTTTGGCAACCGGAGGAACTCTTAATGATACAACTGATCAATTAATAGCGGCTGGAGCTGAAGAAGTTGTCATTTTAGTAACCTATCCAATTTTTGCTGGAGAAGCACTTCAACGTTTAGGAAATAGGAAGAGAGTTACCATTATTACTACTGATGGAAAAACACCTTTAGTTAATATAACAGGTGTAGAAAATATTATTGAAATTCCTATTTTTGAGAGATTTGCTTCTGTTCTTGATTTAGACAGACAAGGAATAGATTTTTGGAGTGAACAAGGAAAAGCAGTGTTGAGAAGCATAGGATTTTGTCTTAATCCTTGGATGGATATCTCTTGATTGTCTATTTCCTTATCTTCTCCACAAATTTTTCCAACCGATCGAATCCTCTTTTAATATGCTCCATGCCGGTGGCAAAGCTTAGGCGGATAAATCGGTCGTCGCCGAAAGCAACGCCTGGAATAGCCGCCACATAAGCATCTTCCAATAATCTTTGGCAAAATACCATTGAGCCTTTAACTTCATTACTGTAAAACTGAGAGACATTGGCAAAGACGTAAAAAGCGCCATCCGGACGGGACGCAATCATGCCATCAATCCGGTTTAAACGCTCCATCATAAAATCGCGGCGTTTTTTATACTCATAGACCATTTTTGCCATATGATCCTCCGGTCCATTAAGGGCCGCCAGGGCGGCCTTTTGTGAAATTGAGGTAGGATTTGAAGTGGTGTGGTCCTGAAGACGGGTAGCGGCTTTAATAATTTCTTCTTCAGCGGCCGCATAACCAATCCGCCAGCCGGTCATCGCATAAGTTTTTGAGACGCCATTAACGGTGATGGTTAATTTTTTAATCTTATCGTTAACCGAAGCAATACTGACATGTTTTTTTCCATAAATTAATTTTTCATAAACTTCATCACTTAAGACACAGAGATTATGTCTCAGACAAATTGAGGCAATTTTTTTTAATTCTTTTTCCTCATAAACCACCCCGCTGGGATTAGAAGGCGAGTTTAAAATTAACATTTTGGTTTTTGGCGTAATGGCCTTTTCCAGATTAAAGGGATTAATTTTGAAATTATTAGTTTTTAAAAAAACACATTTGCCGTCGCTGATTTTTACCATTTCTTCATAACTAACCCAGTAGGGAACCGGAATAATTACTTCATTCCCCGGGTCGATCAAAGTCATAATAATATTAAATAAAGCTTGTTTGGCACCGGTTGAGATAATAATATTTTTTGGTTCATAGTCAAGCCAGTTATCTCGGCGGAGTTTGGCGCAGACCGCTTCTTTTAATTCAATAATGCCGGAAGTGGCCGTATATTTGGTAAAACCTTCGTCAATGGCTTTTTTTGCCGC
>CAZJKY010000033.1:0-6894 GCA_964546915.1 uncultured Gammaproteobacteria bacterium
GTGCTGATATATTTTTCAAGGATATCTTATATTCGGTCGGATTGATAAAAGAGAAATTTATTTTATGATATGAAATGCTTTTATAAGTGGATTCTCCTTTCTCTGTTAAATAAAGATGTGGTCGATAATTTTGGTTTTCATAAACTATTATCTCTTGCAGACCAATATTAATTTTTTTTAAATAAATTAATTTATTAATTTGATCGATAAAATTTTTTCTTTTACCCATATAGAGAAAAAAATTATTGTCATTAGCCCTATCTTCAATAGGAATAATGACGTATTTAATCGACGAAAGGTTAAGAAAACCTTCAGAGAAATTTGCCCCGAAGATATTACCTTTATCAAGCTTTTTCCATAATCCATAGTTTGTATGGAAATTACTGATCATCGGATGATTAAAGACATGAATACCCCACTGTGAAGTTGCAGGAACCCATAAGGTTTTAAAGTACCCTGACTGGTTGAGAACAAATTTCTTTAGAGTGATATAATCGCTTGGAATTTGTCTTGGGACATAGAGCGTGCCCAATTCTCCGGTTATCACCGGTTTAATATTCCATAAAAAGAGAAAAATAACTCCTAAAGCTACTATAAAAGAGATAGCTTTTTGTGCTGGTTTCTTTGACAAGTTTAAGAGACCTTTAATAAAGGCGCCCGTAAGAATAGCATAGGAGAGGGTAATAAAATATCCAAATTTCCCCGATTCTCTAAAAGCATTAAATCCAGGAAGATGATCAAAAAGCCATTGGTAGACGTTTGGGAATGGTGGAAGAGTCAATTTTGTAAGAAATATACCAAAACCAGCAAGGAAAGCGAAAAAAGCAACCTTTTTATTTCTAGATAAGACAAAACCCAAACCAAACACACCCAACACACTGTGTTGGGTGTGTTTGGTTGGTTTTGGCTTATCTAGAAATAAAAAAGCAACCTTTTTATTTCTAGATAAGACAAAACCCAAAAAGGGAATGATTGCGACTAGGAAAAATCTGAGAGGCGGAAATTGGTTTTTCCAATTAAGACTTCCACCGGTCCAAGCATAGTGAAATAGAATCATTATTTTCGACAGTTTGAGATAGCCGGCACCGAAAAGTGTTTGTTTAAATATTTCGTTTGAAACCAGTGATTGTACTTTCTGCAAACCAAGAAGTGCATATAGGTTTAAAACAATCGGGATAATAACTGATAAACCGGCCAAAATATAAATTTTTATGTTTGTTCGATCTTTTTTTTCAATAAACAAATGATAAATAAAGTAGAAAAAAAGCAACCAAAGAACGATATAAAAAACGCGAAATTCCCAAAAACTAATAATGAATCCTACAAGTGACGCAGCCAGAGCAAAGAATGGTTTTTTTGAGTCAAGCGCTTTGATGAAAAAGAGAAAATAAAAAGGTGTGAAAGTGGTGGCCATATGAAGAAGAAGTGGTCCTGACCGGGAAACAATCATAACAGTATTAAAAGTAAAGACAATGGCGCTGACAACGCTGGATATCCTAGAGTTTAAAATATAATATGAAAGGAAATACATAGAAAGTGGCGTGATCAAAACAACCGGCCATAAGATAAATATCCGTTCCATTAAGGCTGGATTAGAAATAAATTGAGCAAAAAAACCCTGAAGCATTTGAAGTGGCCAAAAAACAATACCATAGTTAACAACACCAAACCCATTATCTGTTGTCCAGATAAAAGGAAGAGAGAACTTTTCCCGCACTTTTTCGATATGATCTATTGTCCAATCACCATAGGTTATTGGTGATAAATTAAAGAACCAGACGTGATAGATAATGATTGAGATTAAAAAAAGAAAGGTAATAGGTAGAAGATGATAGGCAATTTTTTTTATCATTGAAAATAGTGCTATAATATGATGAATTTTATTTAGATTCATAAATTATAACTTATTTAACATGCGTTTAACAGCAAAAAAAAGAAAAAAAAATATCACCTTTATCATCTGTACACTCAACGAAGAGAAAAGAATTGCTTATCCGATTAGGCTTTTCTTACCGTATGGTGATGTACTTATAATCGATAATTACAGTTTTGATAAAACTGTCAAGATTGCAGAAACTCTAGGAGCTAGAGTTATAAGATACAAAAATCAAGGATGGGCGGAAACCAAAGAATGGACGGATTTTGTTTTTAACCATGTTAATACCGATTGGATTTGTTTAGGCGCAGCTGATGAACTTATCCCCAAACCCTGCCTTGAGCTCTATAAAAAAATCGCAAAAGAATCAAAATATAAAATCGTTGTCCAAACTAAAAAGACATTACTTTATGACGGGAAAACAGATTTGGGTCTTGCATATATTAATGTCCATTTTTTTAAAAAAGGTGCCTTAAATTATTACAACAAATCAGTTCATGAAAGAAAATTTAGCTCTCATGTCAAACCTAACGAAGTTTTATATCTTCCTCCTTTGGATGAGTATTCAATTTATCATTTCACGATTTACACAACGGAAAAATATATTACGGCTATAAATACATATTCTAGTATTCAGGCAAAGTTCGTTTCCAGTAAATTTATAACTATAAAAATGTTATTTAAACCAATCATTACTTTCTTTTTATGTTACGTAATCGGTAGGTTATTTTTGATCGGAACGAAAGGTTTTATGATTTCAGTTGAGTCCGCCTTATATGATTTTTTAACTTATGCTAAAGCTTATGAGAATCAAAACAATATCAATTTTAAATCAATTGAGAATAACTTTCTGAAAGAAAAAAAGTGGTTGATGAAGCATTCACCCCAATCAAACATTTTCAAAAAAATCTGGGCGAACTTTTTGATTTTTTCTCTCTCTCGGTTGCATAAATGGTATAAATTCAGAAAATACAGTTAATTAGACTGAAAAAAAGTAGATCTCATCCTTTTGGCTGTTATGTCTATGCTGTAGATTTTTCCCGTTTGGCGACAAACATTTTCAAAGCAGTCAAAACAATTTTTGTTTGTCAGATATTTTTTATAAAGCAGGCTGATACTTTTTACTATTTCATCCATACTACATTTTTTTATAAACCAACCGTTTAGTCCTGATTTAACCATATCCTTCGGGCCTTCTGTTTTAGTAGCAAGTACAGGTAAACCTGATGCCCAAGCCTCAATTAATACCAGCCCAAAAGGTTCTTCTCTTGATGGTAATATATAAACGTCAGACCGAGCATAAAGTGCTGGTAATTTTTTATAGTCAAGATACCCTAAATCAATAATATTTTTATTTCTACGGGCATAACTTTGAATTGTTGATTTTAATTCCCCTCCTCCGACGAACCAAAATTCAACCAGATTATTTTTGTATTTATTATTGAATTTTTCTATCGCTTCAACAAGAAGATCATAGCCTTTTTGGAGCGCATATCGCCCCACAGTTATAAAAATAAGTTTAGAATGTTTTATTTTTTTAATCTTAAGAAATTTTTCAACTCTAACTCCACTAGGAATAAAATAAACATTTCTAATTCCCCATTTTTTTTCTAAAAATTCTTTATCTTGACTATTTAGTGTTTGATGAAAGTCAAAACTTTTCATAATATGACGAGAAACATATTTCATATAAAAATTGTGTAGTTTTGATGAATGAAAAATAGGGGCGTGATGACCAACAATTATTTTTTTATTAGTGATAAATTTCATAAGAGCCATTAAGATATCTTGACCCATAAAACCATAGATGAAATGAATGACGTCTACTTCCCGGAATTTTTTATAAAGAAATAAAATAATCGAGGGAGTAGGAATGAGTACTCCTAGAAAGATCAAGAAATTGAGTTGTGTATAAGCAATTCCTTGAAGTTGTTTTTGCAAATATTGTTTATTCCATCTTTCTTGACCCAAATTAGCACTGATAATTTCTATTTCTAATCCATACTGTTTTTTCAACGAATTAGTAATATCGCAATGCCAACGCTCACAGCCTCCGCCAGAAAGTAGTTTAACCGGTGTATAAAATAAGATTTTCATTACTTATAGGCAATTATGCGGATTGCATCTCCTAATAATAACTTTTTGGCAAACAAATAATTTATCGGTCGATTAATAAAAATTTCTAACTTATCTAAAAAATTAAGACGAGGGAAATTGAATTTTTTTTGCGTTTTAAGCTGATGGTTAATAATATTTTTATTAACCTTATTAACAACGATATCCGGATCGATACCAAACAAGCGAAGAATGGAACGGATAATAATAAAACTACCATATCCTTTACTTCTTATAAATCCCTCGCGTGAAAATATATTAAAATGTGAAGTTTCAACAACGATTTTACTAAACCCAACACTTTTAAGTAATTTTGTCAAAGTAGCAGGCGTAAAGTAATATATATGGAAAGGCAAATCAAAACCCATCCAGCGTTTTTTGCTTATTACAAAATATAAGCTAGCAATATTTGGCGTCTCGATTATTAAAACTCCGTTTTTCTTTAAAATTTGATAGATTTTTTTTAAAATATTTGGCGGATTAATAAAATGTTCAATGATATCGATGGCGATGATATTTTCATAATAATTATTCTTAATCATGACACTGTCAAAATAACCATGGGTTATTTTAATTTTGAAATTATCCCAGGCAAATTTGACGGCATCTTTAGAAGGTTCAATCCCATGAAGTTGCAGTTTTTTTTCTTTCAAAAAATTCAATAAAAAACCTTTTGAACAACCAATGTCCAAAACCGATCCATTAAGAAGATAATTCTTTATTTCTTTATAAAGTAGTTTTGCTTTTATAAGATTCATTGGATCATAGAGACGATCATCGTAGTAATAATCTTTTTTATAAAAATCCATTATCTTTGCCGGCTTTGGCCGGGGGTTCATATAAATTAAATTACACGACGTACATTTGACGATTCGAAACAAATAATTTTTCTTCTTAAATATATATAAGACTTTATAGCGATTTTTGCCACAAATACAGTTAACTTTTTCCATTATTAGTTCTTAGCAGATCGAGCGATATTTTTAAAATTGGGCAGAGTTTTTAGCCATTGGCCATACGATTTTATAGAGTCATCGATTGTATATTGGTGGCTAAAACCAAGGGCTCGGATTTTTTTAATATCGGAGAAAATATGGCGGGTATCCCCCACTCTAAAACTTCCCAAGATTTTTACCTTAATAGCGGTTCGCAATACTTTCTGGACTAAATTAAACAACTGTATTACTGTCCATTTTTTTCCTCCGCCAACGTTAAAAACATTGTAATCTGCTTTTTTATTTTGCATAACTAAGAGATTAGCGTTAACCACATCGTGGATATTGACGTAGTCTCTTAACTGTTTTCCGTCTTCAAAAATTGGAGGAGGTCTGTTTGCTAATAGATGAACAACAAAAACTCGCAAAGCGCCAGAATAAAGGTTATAGGGAGATTGTCGGGGGCCCTGGACGATGGAATACCTTAAAGCGACACTGGGAATTTTATATCTTTTACCTAAATGAATAGTGATTTTTTCCTGTGAATATTTGGATATTCCATATTGATTGTGTGGATCAATAATATCATCTTCCGTGACAGGAAGAGGTGTTAAAGGCAAAGAATCGTAGGGGCAACTAAAATCCCACTGGTGTTTTTTTAGGAGATCAACAGATCGTTGACTTGGAAAAATTATATGTTTTTTAGGACAACAATATTTTCCCTCTCCGTATATTGCCTGGGAGGAAGCGACAATAACTTTTTCTACTGGAAGATTCTTTTCAACAATAGTTTCGTACAAAAGAGCCGTTCCTTTTGCGTTGACATCAAAATATTTACCAAAGTTGGTGTGGTAGTCCTGATAAGCGGCCAAATGAAAAACAATATCGATCTTTTTTAAAGCCTTTTCCCAGGTCGATTTATTTCTTACATCACCCTGTATAAACTCCGCCTCCTTATTTAAATAATTTGGTTTTCCGTTTTGATGAACAGGTTTTGTAAGATTGTCTAAAATTCTGACTCTATTGCCCTTTTTAATTAGAGCATCAACAGTATGGGAGCCGATAAAACCTGCTCCGCCGGTGACCAAAACATTTTTATTCATTTTTTAAGTTTTTCGATAAGTTTATTATATCTATCTAGTGTGCCAATATCCATCATTGTTTCAGTAGTATTATAAGCAAAAAGAGGAATTTTTTTAATAAACAATAATGGAATAAAATCATGAGCGAAATCAAAAGGAATTTTTCTCGGCAAAAATTTTAACACTTTTTCGTTAATAATATAAAGACCGGCACTATTGACTCCGCAGGTTTTTTTGTGAGGAGATGTAAGCCAGTCAATTACTCTTTTATGTTTATCGATAATAACAAGATCGCTGTCTTTTGGATGGTGAGCGTCATGGACGGCGATAGTAAAAAGTGATTTGTTTTTCTTATGAAACTTGAGCATTTTGATAAGATCAACTTTAATATAAACATCGCCGTATAGGACAAAAAAATCTTTTTTTAACAGATGTTTGAAATTTTGCAGAGCTCCGGCTGATCCCAAAAGAGATTTTTCATGACCATAGATGATTCGCACTCCAAATTTTTCGCCATTACCTAAATAATCAATTACTTTTTCAGGTAAATAAAATAAATTTATAAATATATCTTTGATATTGTTTTTCTTCAGTAAAAGAACTGTGTGTTCGATCAAAGGTTTCCCCAAAACATCGATCATAACCTTGGGGATAGTGTCGGTAATCGGCCTCAATCTTTTTCCTTCTCCGGCTGATAAAATTATTGCTCGCATATTAGGGTGACAGCTTCTAAAAAATTTTTTTTAACATAATTTGCTTTAACGTTATATTTTCCATCTTTACCGGCATAACCGGTTTTAATCAAAATACTTGTTATTCCGGCATTGTCAGCAGTTTTTATATCCCGGGTTGAGTCACCGATAAAAAAAGAGTTCTTAAGAGAGAT
>CAZJKY010000034.1:0-6850 GCA_964546915.1 uncultured Gammaproteobacteria bacterium
TGTGTTGGGTGTGTTTGGTTTTTGTTTCATAGTAATCGCTCATAATACAAAAAATTCCAATAACCAATAAGACAAGTATTCCAAACAATGATCAATTACCAATATTCAAACTATTTGGTCATTGAATATTGTAATTTGTTTGTTTCTTGTAATTTGGTTATTGGTTATTAATTAACAACCTCTCCTTCTTCAACTTTTCCTTTTTTTTCTTCTTCCGGTTTCTTTTCCTCAGTCTTACTCTCTTCTGTCTTCTGCTTTCCGTCTTCCGTTTTCTGATTTGCATACATTGCCTGGCCGATCTTGGACAGTTCGTCGGAAAGATCTTTTGTCTTTGATTCGATCTCTTCCTTTGTTCCTTTTTCAATCTTTTCTTTCAACTCTTTAATCTTTTTCTCAACATTCTCCTTAACGGTCTTGTCAGCTTTATCTCCGGCATCCCGCAAAGATTTTTCCGCTACATAAATCATGTTGTCCGCCTTATTTCTTATTTCAATCTTTTCTTTTTCTTCTTTATCCTTGTCAGCATTTTTTTCCGCCTCTTCTTTCATCTTTTCAATCTCATCTTTGGTCAAGCCGGTTGATCCGGTAATTTTAATTGCTTGAGACTTACCGGTGGCTTTATCTTTAGCAGTCACTGTTAAAATACCATTAGCGTCAAGATCAAAAGATACCTCAACTTGAGGGACACCGCGTGGTGCTGGTGGAATTCCATCCAAAACAAATCTACCTAAAGATTTGTTGTCTCGCGCCATTGGCCGTTCACCTTGCAAAATATGAATCTCTACTTGAGTTTGATTATCTCCAGCCGTTGAAAAGACTTCAGCTTTAGTATTTGGTATCGTAGTATTTTTTTGAATTAATGGTGTCATCACCCCTCCAAGAGTTTCTACTCCTAAGGTTAGTGGGGTAACATCAAGTAATAGAATATCTTTTGTTTCTCCAGTTAAAACACCACCTTGAATGGCTGCTCCAAGAGCCACTACTTCATCGGGATTAACTGATCGATTTGGTTCTTTTCCGAAAAATTCTTTGACTTTTGTAATCACTTTCGGCATTCTCGTCATTCCACCGACCATCACCACTTCATTAATTTTTGAAACATCAACCTTAGCATCTTTAAGACAAGCTTTAACCGGTGGAAAAGTTTTTTCAATCAAATCGCCAATTAACGATTCCAATTTAGCTCTGGTTAATTTCATCACCAAATGTGACGGTTGACCGTCCTTGACAGTCACAAAAGGCAGATTAATTTCTGCTTCCATTGAAGAAGACAGTTCAATTTTAGCTTTTTCCGCTGCATCTCGTAAACGTTGTAAAGCTTGCGGATCTTTTCTTAAATCAACACCGTTTTCTTTTTTGAATTCTTCAGCCAAATAGTCGAGAACCACCTTATCAAAATCATCACCTCCCAAATGGGTATCACCATTGGTGGCCTTAACTTGGAAAACACTTTCTCCCGATTCCGAACCTAATTCCAAAACGCTGATATCAAAAGTGCCGCCACCTAAATCATAAACGGCAATTGTGTGGGTATGTTTTTTGTCTAAACCATAGGCCAAGGCCGCTGCCGTTGGTTCATTAATAATTCTCATTACTTCCAGTCCGGCAATTTCACCAGCCTGCTTAGTCGCCTGACGTTGGGCATCGTCAAAATAAGCCGGAACAGTAATCACTGCTTTTTCTACTTTTTCTCCCAAATGAGCTTCAGCGTCAGCTTTTATTTTTTGTAAAATCATTGCGGAAATTTCTTGAGGAGTATAAGTCTTGTCCATAACCTCCACATCAGCCATTTTGTCTCTTCCTTCTTTAATTCTGTAAGGCAGCCATTTCATATCAAACTTAACCGATTCATCCGTATATCTTCTTCCCATTAATCTTTTTATCGAAAAAATCGTATTCTTTGGATTAACTACCATCTGTCTTTTGGCTACATCACCAACAATTCGTTTAACCGGATCAACAACCGATGGAATAACATTTCTTCCTTCTTGAGAAAAGATAACTTTTGGTTTTCCACCCTCCATTACTGCCACACATGAATTAGTTGTACCTAAATCAATCCCGATTATTTTTGCCATAGTATTTTATTATTTTAAATTTATAATTTTTGATACTTTAACTTGAGCCACTCTTAAAATTTTATCTTCAAATTTGTATCCTTTTCTTAAAATTTCAACAACTTTTTTATCTTCTTTACCGGGAACAATATCAATCGCTTCCGCTAAATTAGGATCAAAGTCTTTATTCAACAAATTAATCTCTTCCAATCCAGTTTCTTTTAATATCTGTAAAAAGTGATTTTTTGATATTTTTAATCCTTCATCTTTAACAAATATTTCTGCTTTTCCTAAATTGTCTAAAAATGGCAAAATCTTGATTAAAAGATTTTTATTAGCCATCTTTATCAATTCAAATTTTTCCTCACTGACTCTTTTTTCCAGATTTTGATAATCTGCCAAAGCCCGTAAATATTTATTTTTAAACTCTTCAGCCTGTTTTTTTAATATATTTATTTCTTGTGTAAATTTATCAATTACTGGTTTCTTAATTTTAGTTTGGTCCATAATTATTAATTATAATGCTTGCTCTTTCACAATCTCTTCCAATAGTCCGGAAAAATACTTTATCTGGGGAATGATGACGTCATAAGACATTCTTTTCGGACCAATCACGCCAATGATTCCTTTAATTTTACTACCTTCAAACTCGCCAAAAACACTGGCACAACAATCAAAAATTGGATCATGAAAGTCTTCTTCTCCTAACATATAGTAAATCTCGTCTTCCAAAGAAAACATATCGTTTAATATCTTTTCCCAAAAAGTAATTTCGTCTAATCTGCCAAATAAAATCCGTGATAAATTAATATCAAGAAATTCCGGCTGATTTAAAAGATTAGCCATACCAGCATAATACATATCACCCAGATTAGTCGTTACTAAAGAAAGCAAGCCGGTTTTTTGCGATAAAACTTTGGTTGCCTGAGATAATAATCGATGAGTTTCTTTTCTTTCGTCCCAAACACTATTTTTATAAGAAACTTCATCGGTCGTTGACAGTTCTTTTTGCTTCATTAAGTGCTTGATGTAAAATCTGAAGCCTTTAGCAGAAGGAATCCGGCCAGATGAAAAATGAGTCTTTTTCAAATAGCCTTTTTTAGCTAGTTCAACCATCTCGTTTCTAATCGTCGCCGGAGACACTCCCAGTTTATATTTCTTTTCCAAAATCTCGCTCCCAACCGCTATTCCGGTTTCCGTATATTCTTTAATTATGACCTTTAAAATATCAATCTGTCTTTGTGTCAAATCTTCCATAGGACGTATCCTTTAAAACCTAACTATTCTAGGTTTTAGAAGGATATTTAGCAATGATATAACATGTCTGCTAACGTGTCAAGAGCAATTTTATTACTAATAATTTTATAAAAAGCGAAGATATCAAATTTTTTACGGTTTTTTGTTTTCCGTTAAAAAATTTTTGATATCGAGCTTTTAAACCTAATGTATAATTAACTAAAAATATGAATATTAAACTCGGCGCGCATCAATCAATCTCCGGCGGATATACCCAGGCTTTGGAAAGAATAAAAAATATCGACGGCAACTGTCTGCAGATTTTTTCCTCCTCTCCCCGCGGCTGGAACTTCCCTAAAATTACTGAACAACAAATAGCTGACTTTGTTAATCTAAGAAATAAATTAAAAATCGACCCTGTTTATTTTCACGCCTCTTATTTAGTTAATCTTGCCGATGAAGGAAAAATCGGCCATCTTTCAAAAATGGCGTTAGTTACTGATCTTAATATCGCTTCAAAATTAAAAATAAAAGGGGTTATTATCCATTTGGGTTCATTTAAAAACAAAAATAAGATCATGCAACTCGAGTGCGGCCGCACTCAACTGGTACCTTACAAAATATTAATTACAAATATTAAAGAGGTCTTAAAAAATACTCCTTCTGAAACTTTATTTATCATTGAAAATGCCGGTAATAGAAAAATTGGCCAGACTTTGGAGGAAATTTCTCAAATTGTCAAAGATGTTAATAATCCTCGAGTAAGAATTTGTCTTGATACCTGCCACTTATTTTCCAATGGATATAGTTTTAAAAATACTAAAGAACTTGACTTATTCCTTGACAAACTTGAAAAACTTGATTTACTTAACAAACTTGAACTCTGGCATGTTAATGATAGCCGCGATCCCTATAATTCCGGTCACGACCGCCATGAAAATATTGGTCAGGGAACCATTGGACTCGAAGAATTTAAAACTTTGATTAATCACAAAAAAATCAAAGATTACCCTTTTATTATTGAAACTCCGGGCTTTGACAATAATGGACCTGACAAAAAAATCTCGATATTTTAAAGTCCTTGGTTGATATATAATTTCTACATGATCACTTTATCAAAAGAAATAACTGAATTACTCAACAAGTTCAAAAAAAATAAATTCCAGATTTATATCGTTGGTGGTGCCGTTCGCGATACTCTTTTAAATAAATCTGTTGATAACTGGGATTTTACGACAAACGCTACACCTGAACAAATTCTTAAAATGTTTCCCGATGCCTTTTACAACAATGTTTATGGGACGGTTTCCATTCCTGTAAAGACGCAAAATGTTGCGTCTCTACAAAAATCAATTATTTTCGAAATAACGCCGTTCAGAAAAGAATCCGATTATGCCGATTCACGCCACCCGGAAAAAATCGAGTGGGCAAAAACCATTGAAGAAGATTTATCACGAAGAGATTTTACAATCAATGCTATCGCCTATGATGGAAAAAATATTATTGATCCTTATAATGGCCAACTACACATCCAACAAAAATTAATCGTGGCTGTTGGTGATCCGGACAAAAGATTTACTGAAGACGCCCTTAGATTATTAAGAGCTATCCGCTTTACCTCTCAACTGGGCTTTCTTATTGAAAATAAAACCAGAGACTCTATTCAAAAAAATGCTTCATTAATTACAAAAATTTCCTGGGAAAGAATCAGGGATGAGTTTTTAAAAATTTTGGAGAGTGATCATCCGGCCGAAGGAATTTTTTTCTTAAAAAATACCGGACTTCTCACTTATATTCTACCGGAAGTTGATATTTGCTTTACTATTCCCCAAAAAAGCCCTAAACGCCATCATATCTACGACGTAGGAACCCATTTAATCATGGCTCTAAAACACTGTCCGTCTAAAGATCCGATTACCAGATTTGCCACTTTAATTCATGATATTGGCAAAGCAGAAACTTTCCGTAAAGATGAAAAAACCGGATTAATTACCTTTTATAATCACGAAGTAGTTAGTAAAAAACAAACGGAAATCATTGCCGATAGATTTAAATTATCAAACAAACAAAAGGATAAATTAATGACGTTAGTCGCCGAACATCAGTTTACTGTTTCTGAAACACAAACAGATAAAGCTGTTAGAAGATTTATTAGGAGTGTTACTAAAGATTATCTTCAAGATATACTTGATCTACGGACTGGCGATCGGATTGGATCAGGAGCTAAACCAACTTCCTGGCGTCTTGATCTTTTCAAAAAAAGATTAATCGAAGTGCAAAAAGAACCGTTTAAAATCACTGACTTAAAAATTAATGGCAAAGATGTAATGAAGATTCTTAAATTAAAACCCGGGCCAAAAGTCGGCGAAGTTCTGAAAAAACTTTTTGATCAGGTAGTTGAAGGAAAAGTGAAAAATAAAAGACAAGTTCTTCTTGATTATATCACTACAATTAATTAATTAATTGTAGTGCAAAGTCTTTTTCATCTTCTAAGGTTGTTTTTTCTCCATGTCCTGAATAAACAACTGTATCTTCTGGTAATTCAAATATTTTTTTCAGGGATATATTTAAGTCATCTTTACTGCTATAAGAAAAATCATAACGACCAATTCCGTTTTTAAATAACGTGTCACCGGTAAAAATAGCATTTTCTTCCTTAATGTAAAGGCAACAACTGCCAGGTGTATGTCCGGGAGTATGAATAATTGTTAATTGATAATTGATAATTGACAATTGTTTTTTCTCTAAATATTCAACAGTCTTTGGCTTGATAAAGTTCGGTTCAAATCCTAAAAAATATTTGGCTGTCTCATTCAGTCTGTCAATCAAAAATTGATCTTCTTTGAAGATATATAAAGGAACATTAAAAGATAATTGAATCTCCCCCACTGCCCCAACATGATCAAAGTGTCCATGAGTCGCCATGACACCTACAAGGTGTAATTTTTGACGTTGCAGCTCTTCTAATATAAAATTAGCTTCATCGCCTGGATCTATTATTAGACAGTCTTGATTGTTAATCAAAAAATAACAATTCGCTTGCAGTTGGCCTAAAGAATATTTAACAATTTTCATTGTTATGATTTCATCCATTCAACATAGTCGCAACCACCCGGTGTTTTTGTGGCTGGATCCCAGGTCGCGGTTGAACATTTTTTTAGTTTTTTTCCGGCAGCCGTTGTAAAAAGAACTAATTTTGCCGCGCATTTTGGACAATCTTCATCCAGCTGTTCAGTAATTCCTTTTATCCATTCTATATAATCACATCCCCCGGCTGTCTTTGTGGCCGAATCCCAAGTGGCTGTTGAACATTTTTTCATTTTTTTTCCAAATCGCGTAACGACCGATAGCAACGGTGCTCCACACTTTGGACACTTTTCGTCCAACGTAACCGGCTCAACTTCAAGCCACTTTACATAAATACAGCCGTCAATCGTGTGAGTTTCCGGATTCCAACTCCCTTTTGAGCAACGTTGTAATTTTTTACCCGCCTTTGTCTCAAAAACTTCGCCAAGTGACGACCCGCATTTTGGACAGACTTCAGAACCTTTTTCCGA
>CAZJKY010000035.1:0-6655 GCA_964546915.1 uncultured Gammaproteobacteria bacterium
AAAAACAAAAAGTTTTAAGGGAATTTCTTTTGCTTTTTCCGCAATATCAAACTTTCTTTTTCTTTGGACTGTTTCTTGAAAAGGTAAAAAATTGCCGGTGGTCGGATCAAAACCAATGGCTTCACCTTCAAAAATCGCTTCATTTATTTTAACTTCGTTTTTTACTGATTGAACAATATCTGGATACATATAGGTCACATCTTCTAAACTCCGAGAGTATAACCTCACTTGGTTATTTTGATAGTGAATTTGTAAACGAAATCCATCATATTTTGGCTCGACTAAACACTGGCTAATTTTTTCAATTATTTCTTCTCCTGAAGACAACCGTTCCGCTCGCATCATAATAATTGGCGTAAATATTTTTGGCGCTACTTTCTTTAGACCATTAATTCCTTTTTCTTTAATGGTTTTTGCAATAAAACCAAGATCTGGTCGAACATGATAAGCTGCTTGAATTTGGGGACGAAGACTTTTGTCTCCACCGACCATCCAAGATAAACTGTCAAGAACTGTCATGTCTGAAAAACCCATTCTCATGGCTGCCATAGGAATTCTGATAATATACCTTGCGGATAAGGAATCGGTTCTTCGAATTAAATCAGCCAAAATACTTAATTTTAGTTCTTGAGATCCTGTGCCTGAAGATGTGGCTAGACGGTAAAGATTTTCATAGACTTCGCTAATACTAAAATCGGTTTCTTCAAGCGAGCGAAACTGTTTTTTAAACTCTTCCACTGTTTTTCCCAGATCACCAATCTGTTTAAATTTATTTTCGAAAAGTTTACGTTCAACACTTAAAGCAAGACAAGAAGCTTTAATAATAAGACGCTCAGCGATACCAAAATCAATTTTTTCAAACAAAGGCCCCACTCTTCCTTGAAATAAATAAATTGTTTTATCAATCTCTTTCTCATTAAGTTTATGGAATAAATCAGCAAGAAGTTTAGTAATAATAAGCCTTGATGAAGTATTTTCAATCTCCTCAAAATATTTTGCTAGTTGTGAAAACTTCATATTTTAAACCATAACATAACGGGCAGCTTTCGTGCTACCCACTTTTTTTATTAAACCGTTTTTAATCAAATCCTGTACATCACGTAAAACCGTATCCTCAGAAACATCAGAAAAAAGACTAGCAAAGGCTTTATTTTGCAGATAACCGACTTCTTGAATATACTCGACGATTTTAACCTGGCGATCATTGAGAAAAATCTGCTGACCGCCTATTTTTTGTTTTAATCTTACATCTTTGGAAAGTTTTAAAATTTTCTCCTTAATTTTGTCAAACTCGACTGCCGCCCCAAAACTAAAATACTCCAACCAAGTAGATAGATCTCCAGCCGAAGCTTTTTGAAGATTCTCGTAATAAATAGCTGCGTCTCTATCATAGTATTCTTCAAGTGAAAAAAATCTACGAATATCATATCCTCCAAGAAGTAAAATTAAAGTTGCCAAAAGTCTGGCTACTCGACCATTCCCGTCGATAAATGGATGGATTCGTACAAGTTCATGATGAGCAATGCCGGCTTTTAATACCGGATGAATCATATCTCCTTGGGTTTTATTTAACCAGTAGATAAAATCCCGCATTAAATATGGCACTTCAATTGGTGGTGGCGGACGAAAGGTTACCTCGCCGGTTTGTGAGTTTTTAACAATTACTTGTTTTGTCCTATACTCACCTCCAAGATCTTGAGATAAAATTTTATCAACAATGTTTCGGTGGAGTTTTTTTATCAAAGGTTCAGTAATTTTTTCAATTTTCTTTTTTGCTTCATCATCAATAAACTCGATTACTTTGCGATAGTTGATCACTTCCTGAATATCTCGTGGCCGACCAATGACTTCTTTCCCAAGTAAAATATCTTTCGCTTCATTTTTTTTTAAGGCATTACCTTCAATATGCGTACCGTGATGGGCCGAACGGACAATGGCGTCTTCTTTAAACTGCTTTTCCCATAAGGGTAAAAGGGGGGAATTTTTTATAACTTCTTCAGCGGCTTCAATTTTAGAAATATTAGTAAGAATTTTGTTGGTGATTGAAAATGTCGGTGTAAACATAAAAATTATTATACTATCTTCCAAATCTTCTTTGGCGATCCATATATTCTTTAATACAGGCTTCAAAATCATCTGGGGTAAAATCCGGAAAATTTTTTTTAATAAAGACAAACTCTGAATATTGCGACTGCCAAAGCATAAATCCCGATAACCTACTCTCTCCTCCTGGTCGAATAATCAAATCCGGATTAGGATAGGGCAAATCTTTTGTGTCTAACAACTGAGCAAAGCTTTGCTCAGTTAAATTTCGAATTTCGAATTTCGAATTTCGAATTTTCTCCGCAGCGCGCAACACTTCGTCTCTTCCACCATAGTCCAAAGCAATCGCTAAATAATATTTATTGAAATGTTTTGTTTTTTCTTCGGCATCAGATATTTTTTTTCGAAGTGTCTTATTAATTCTGTCTTTTCTTCCAAGATGAATTATTTTGATTTCTTCTTTTAAAGCTTCTTTTAAATACTGATCGACAAGCAATTTATAAATGTTCATAAGGTAACTTACCTCTTTTTTCGTTCGCTCCCAATTCTCCGTAGAAAATGCCCAGAATGTCATAACTTTTATACCCATTTTTCTGGCTCTTTTACCAATTTCTATTGCTCGTTGGTAACCTTTTTTATGACCTTCTAAAGTCACCAGACCTTTTTCTTTTGCCCAACGACGGTTACCATCTGGAATAATAGCGACATGATTTGGAATATTCATATTATCTTTATATTATAGTCTCCTTGACTTAAGAAATCATTTTTATTAGACTCTAAATAATTATGGTTTATGCACTTGATATCTCTGAAAGTAATTTTAATTTTGCACCGGCAAAATTTACCAACATTGCTTCATTTTTAAATATTGTTTTGCCTTTGACAATGATTGGCGCTGCATTAATTTTTTTAGTTATGGCTCTTTTTGGCGCTTTTACCTGGTTAACTTCAGGTGGTGAAAAGGAAAATTTAGCCAAAGCTCAAAAAACCTTTACTAATGCCATTATTGGTCTTGTCATTGTTATTTTTGCGTTTGTATTGACTCAAGTAATTGGATATATTTTAAATGTTCAAATTTTACCTCAATGAAATTATTAGCTACTACCGGTGAAGATATTTTTGGAAAAATTGAGCCACCCATCTCGTCAATTCCTGCTAACTCAGCCACAGCTCTTGGAAGTTTGATTTCTTTAGGAATTAAGGTTTTTATTTTTATCTCCGCTATTGCCTTATTAATCTATCTTTTATTAGGAGCTTTTGCTTGGATCACCTCAGGCGGCGAAAAAGAACAAATATCTAAAGCTCAGCTGAAAATTACCAATGCTGTCGTAGGTATTTTAGTTGTCATTGTTGTTTTAGTGGTGTTTCGCGTCATTACAGTTGATATATTAAAAATATTCACCGCAGAAAGTGGTTTCTTTGAATTCAGCCTTCCCCAATTAGAAAAGTAATTCTACCCAAGTTGATGGTTAATTAAATTAACATGTGATTCAAGTCTTTATTTTATCAATATCTTTTTTATAACCTTTTTCTAAAAGAACTTTCTTTATTTCTTCAATAAAAAATGATAAGGCGTCTTTTTCTTGAATTGTTCTCATTATTATACCTTTTTTAAAAATAACCGCTTGTTTTTTCCCTCCACAAAGACCAATATCAGCAAAACTCGCCTCACCCGGACCATTAACCACACAACCCATAACCGCCACTTTTATTGGCGCTTCAACCTTAGATAAAATTTTTTCAACTCGACTGGCTAAATTAATTAAATCTATCTCCGTTCGCCCGCAAGTTGGACAAGAAATTAACTCAACTCCTTTTTGCCGAAGTTTCAAGGTTTTAAGAATTTGCCAGGCTACTTTAACTTGTTCTTTTGGACCACCGCTAATGGAAACTCTAATCGTATCACCAATCCCTTCGGCCAAAATCGATCCAATCCCAACCGCACTTTTAATTGATCCGCTCCAGACTGGTCCGGCCTCTGTAATCCCAAGATGTAAAGGGTAGTTAAAACGTTTAGCAAACAATAGATATGCTTCCCGAGTGATATTAACATCAGATCCTTTTAAAGAAATAACAATATCATAAAATTTTAGATCTTCTAAAATTTTTATATGTCTTGTGGCTGATTCAATCATTACCCGAGCCACCCCAAACTGACCATATTTTTCATATAAATCCTTTTCAAGTGATCCCATATTAATTCCAATACGAATGGGAATATTTTTTTCTTTACAGGCCATTACCACTTCTTTTACCTTATATTTGCTTCCGATGTTTCCCGGATTTATTCTTACTTTATCTACCCCTTGTTTAATTGCCTCAAGAGCCAGAAGATATTGAAAATGAATGTCAACTACTAAGGGAATATGAATTTGTTTTTTTATTTCTCTCAGGGCTTTTGCTGATTCCATATCTGAAGCCGTGCAACGAATGATTTCACATCCAACTTTCTCTAAATCAATAATTTGTTTAACAGTTGCTTTAATATCTTTGGTTTTTGTTTGGGTCATCGACTGAACAGACACCGGATTCCCTCCTCCAATTATTAAACTACCTACTTTGACTGGTCGCGTCTCTGTCCTTGTAAAAATTTTATTTCGTGTGACCATAATAAATATTTTTGTAATTAATTTTTAAAATATTTAGCCCGTTTTGTGCTTCAGTATTATTTTTAAAAAATCCTACTACTGATAAGCCCGATCCAGCCACCAAGGTATTCAAAGCCCCTACTTTTTTTAAATCATCTTTTATCTTTTGGACAATAGGAAATTGATTAACAATAGTAACTTCGAAATCATTATGTAATTGTTCTATTATCTTTTTTTTATCACCTTTTACTAAGGCCTTTTTAATATTGTCAATTTTTTTTAAGTATCGACCGATATTGCTTTTTGTGATTAGTTTATACATAAAGCCCGTTGATGTTTTTTTTTCAATTGGTGTGACAATGATTATTGGCAATCTTGGCATTTTACAATTTAATTTTGAGATATCACTTCCATCTCCTGAAACTTCACAAACTCCCCCTTGATAACTATAAAAAACATCTTTTCCCAGTTTGCTAATAATTGTAAACAATTGTTCATCAGTAATTTTTGCTCGCCAAAGCTTTATCAAGGCTTTGAGAGTCGCTGCTCCATCACTACTTCCTCCTCCAAATCCCGCTTTAATCGGAATTCTTTTTTTTAAATTTATTTCTACCCCGAGTTTTTGGTTATTAAGGTATTTTTTTAGTAAGGAAGCTGCCTTATAAATGGAGTTATTCACTTGGTCGGGTAGTTCAGGATCATCAGCAATTACTCTTATTTTATCTTTTATATTTTTCAACAAAATTTCATCAAATAAATCAAGTTCACAGTTTATAAATTTGACAGGATAAAAACCGTTTTCCATCTTTTGAGGAATAAGGTGAAGATTAAGATTGAGCTTTGCCCAGGCTTTTAATTTCATAATTATTATCTTTGTGTTAGATTTACCATTGACAGCGCTTGTATACCCTTACCTTGTCCAAATGCAGTTAAATTATCGCCTGTTGTAAAAGTAATTCCAATTTGATCAATTTTAATTTCCAAAAGCTTAGCAATTTTTTCTTTTATTTTTAAAACTATTTCTAAAGATAAACGCGGTTTTTTTGCTTCAACACTTATTGAAATATTATTGACCAATAAATTAAGTAGTTTTATTTTTCTAAAAATATTCTCTAAATATTTAGAACTGTCTTTAATATTTTCTTTTAAACACATTTGATCGGCCCATGTACCTAAAGAATTTTCTCCAATAGCTGAACTTAGGGCATTACATAAACTATGAAGAATTACATCACCGTCCGAATTTGCTTCCAAACCACCTCTATCTGATATTTTAACTCCTCCTAAAACAAGGGGCTTATTTTTTGTAATATCAAAAGCGTGTGAGTCTTGTCCTAAACCAATTTTTATCATAATTATTTTATGTTTAAACTTAATAATTGTTCTGCAATAATCAAATCATGAGGAAAAGTAACTTTTATATTGACCTCATCTCCTAAAAGAATTCTTACTTTTTTCCCAAGCTTAGTTACAAACTCACTATCGTCGGTAGAGAAAAAATATTTATTATCAATCGCTTTTTGGAAAGCAGCTAATAATAATTTTTTTTCAAAACCTTGAGGAGTTTGTGCTATCCATGTTTTATTTCTTTCAAAAGATTTATCAACAAAATTTCTACTAGAGTATTTTATTGTCGCCGTTGGCGGAATAGCTATCATAACCGCTTTATATTTTAAGGTTTCTTTCATTAATTTATTAATTAAAGAAACCGACGTCAGGGGCCGATTACCATCGTGAGTAATAACATATTTATTCTTAGCATTTTTCAAACCAACAAAAACCGAGGCAATTCTTTCTCGACAAGCAGGAATAATTTTAACCTTTAAAAAATTTTTTCCAAAAATTTTTTGATATTCTTTTATCATATTTTTCTTTACTAAAAGGATTATTTCATCGATGTTTTCCAGCCAATGAAATCTTTCAATTGTATGAATAATTAAGGGCTTACCGGCCAATAAAGCTAACATTTTATCTCCGTTAAACCTAGTACCATTTCCTCCTGATGTAATAATGACAGAAAATGT
>CAZJKY010000036.1:0-6595 GCA_964546915.1 uncultured Gammaproteobacteria bacterium
AAACAAAAAACCAGAAAATCAGTGGTAAAAAGATTTAAAGTCAGCCCAAAAGGCAAAGTCCTTCATCGTGGACAAAGTTTTCGACACTTGCGAAGTAAGAAAAATAAAAGTTGGTTAAGAAGAAAAAAGAAGATGAAAGAAGTAACTGGCGGATATAAGAGAAAAGTGTTGAAAATGCTGGGGAAGAAGTGAAATTCTAAATACTAAATTCCAAGTTCCAAATAAATTTTAAATAATAAGCACGAAATACTAAACTATTTATAATTTATTATTTGAGATTTAGTATTTATTTGTGATTTGTGATTTATAATTTAGGATTTATTTAAATTATGGTTCGTATCAAAGGAGGCGTTCGCACACATCGTCGTCATAAAAAAGTCTTAAAATTGGCTAAAGGTTACTGGATGACCAGACACAAGCAGTTTAAAAAGGCCAAAGAGGCTGTCCTTCATGCCGGAGAATATGCTTTTAAAGGCCGAAAACTGCGAAAAAGAGATTTTAGACAGTTATGGATTATTAGGATGAATGCGGCTTTGAGAAATTTAGGAACAAAATACAGTGTTTTTATCAAAAAACTCAAAATTAATAAAATCGAACTCGACCGAAAAATTCTCTCACTCCTTGCCGTCGAACATCCCGAAGTATTCAAAAAAGTCGTAGAAAAAGCGAAATAACATTGTCATTTAATTCTTCATAATCTATAATTCTTTTTATGGATGAAATTATTGATAATTTACATAAAGAACTGTTTAAAACAAAAAATCAACCAGATCTTGATGTAATTGAGATTAAATATTTAGGTAGAAATGGAAAAATTAACAAACTACTTTCGGAAATAAAAAATATTCCGCCTGAGAAAAGAAAAGAATACGGTCAGAAAGTTAATCAACTCAAAGTATCAATTAATCAATTAATTGATACAAAGAAAAAAGAACTTCAAAATAAAAAATCAGAGGTTTTTTTTGACAAAACTTTGCCTGGAAAAGCTTATCCAAAAGGCAGTCTTCATATCGTTTCTTATGCCATCGAAGAAATTACAAAAATATTTGAAAAAATCGGGTTCATCAGAGTATCTTATCCTGAGGTTGACTGGGAATATGCTGCTTTTGAAGCTTTAAATATGCCGGCAAACCATCCGGCCCGTGACGATGTCGAGACATCCTTTATCGATGTCCCTGCCCACCCGAAATTCGGGAAAATGGTCCTTACCCCTCATACTTCAAACGGTCAAAACCGCGAGATGAAACGAGTTGGCAAACCACCAATTCGAATGATCAATATATCTAAATGTTACCGGCCAAATTGGAATGCGACCCATACGCCAATGTTTTTCCAGTTTGAAGGCTTGTGTGTTGATCACGATATTAATATAAGCAATCTTAAAGGCACTCTTGATTATTTTGCCGAAAAATATTTCGGTGTTGGAACAAAAACCAGATTACGACCTCACCATTTTCAGTTTACCGAACCGTCTTTTGAGGTTGATATTTCCTGCAATGTGTGTGGGGGAACAGGCACAATGATGACACCGACTGAGGTCGGCGTCAGATGCAAAGTCTGCAAGTCCGGCTGGTTGGAACTGGGCGGCTGTGGTATGGTTCATCCAAATGTTTTAAAAGAAGGGGGAATTAATCCTTCGGCAAGCTCAGGATGGGCTTTTGGATTTGGTATAGAACGAGTAATTATGATGAAATACGGACTGGATGATATTAGAAATTATTATTCAGGAGACATAAGATTTTTGGAACAGTTTTAAAAATTAACCTATAGATAAATCCTAAGCACTAAATTACAAATCACAAATAAATATTAAATACTAAATAATAAATTCTAAACAGTTTAATATTTGGAATTTATAATTTAAGATTTATTTGGAACTTGGGATTTAGGATTTAGAATTTTTTTAGAAATTTTATGAACATTAGGATTACTTATAATTGGCTACTTGACTACTTGGATACTAATGCTTCTCCTTATGAGATGCAAAAGTATTTATCTCTTTGCGGTCCTTCAATCGAAAAAGTGGATAAAATCGATAAGGATTATGTCTTTGACATTGAGATTACCTCAAACAGAATCGATACGGCGTCAGTGATTGGAATCGCGCAAGAAGCCCAGGCGATTTTGCCGATGTTTGGGAAGAAAGCGAAATTAAAATTGAATCCATTAACAAAATATAAATTTGACAGTATTGTAGGGAACTACCCCCGTGTCGTTCCATCATTAAAAATAAAAATTGTTGACGCAACGTTATGTCCGCATTTTACCGCGATTGTTTTGGGCGATATAAATATCGCCCCTACACCAGATTTTATGAAAAACCGTTTGATCGCCGCCGGAATCAAATCCATTAATAATGTCGTTGATATCTCTAATTATCTAATGCTCGCCTTAGGCCAACCGGTTCATGTCTTTGATTATGATGAAATAAAAAATCATATGATGATTATGCGAGAAAGCAAAAAAGGTGAAAAAATTATTACCTTGGATGAAAAAGAAGTGGTGTTGCCGGGTGGCGATATTGTTATAGAAGACGGTTCTGGCCGACTGATTGATCTATGCGGAATTATGGGAGGACTAAATTCAGCCATTAGCGAAAAAACGAAAAACGTGGTTCTTTTTGTCCAGACTTATGATAAGGTGAGAATCAGAAGAACTTCAATGTCAACAGGAATTAGAACTGTGGCGGCCGCGTTTTTCGAGAAAGGACTCGATCCGGAAAGAGTTGAACCAACTTTGGTTTACGGAGTTGAACTTTTAGAAAAATATGCTTCGGCTAAAGTTTCTTCAAAATTATATGATATATATCCGAAACCGTATAAACAAAAGTTATTAGTTATGGGTTATGGGTTATTTGGTAAGAAAATCGGGGTAAAAATTCCGGAAAAAAACGTTGTTTCAATATTAAATAATTTGGGATTTAGGATTAACCATCTTAGCAACGATCGTGCAAAGATGGTAAAAATAATTGTCCCGTCTTGGAGAACAAATGATGTTGACATACCGGAAGACATAATCGAAGAAGTGGCCCGTGTTTATGGATATCATAACATACTTTCAGTATTACAGCCAATCGTTTACGTTGATCAGCCAAAAGATATGGAGGATATTTTTATCTTTCAAAATAAGATTAAATTATTATTAAAACATCTTGGGCTTAATGAAGTGATTAACTATTCGATGGTTTCAAAAGAACAGTTAGAAACTTTCGGCTTGGATCCAAAAAAACATCTCCGCCTTTCAAATTCTTTATCCAAAGATATTGAGTATTTAAGGACTTGCCTAACAATTTCTTTATTTAAAAACATTAAGGATAACATCGGAAAAACCAGGCACAATACTGCGCCTGGTGAAAAAGAGATTTTGAAGTTTTTTGAAATAGGCAAGATTTATATTCCTAGAAAAAACGATTTGCCAAATGAAGTTTATAAAATTGGTATCGTAACAAATACCGATTATTTTGATCTGAAAGGTATAATTGAGGCGATTTACAAGGAATTAAACATTAATGTAAGGAACAAAAATTTTTGTTCCGTACCAGACATCATAGAAAAGGATGGTATCTTCCTGGCCGAAATCGATTTTCAATCATTAATCAATAATTGCCAATTAGTACCAACATATAAACCCATTCACCCCTACGCAGTAATTAAATTGGACAAAACTTTCGAAATCTCGCCTCATACAACCTACGAGGTTGTACGGCAAAAAGCGTTTCAGTCCAAATTATTAAGAAAAATTGAGGTTATCACTTTATATCAAAATAAGCTTACTCTTCGTTTTTATTATTCTTCACCCGACCGCAACATTACCGAAGAAGAGGCGAAAGATGAATTGGACAAATTGGGCTGATGGGACTAATTTGAGTTATATCAACCCCTTGATTTATCTTCATAAATATCCTATAATATACTAAATATGAATAACGAAATAAGGGAAAAAAAAATCGAAACTCTTAAACTTTTTTATCCAACAATATTTAGTACAAATGTTCCACTACAAGATAATTTACTAAGAACAGCTTTTCAAAATGCAACGTTAATCGGTGACATTCCTTACCGTTTTGAAGGTGAAAAAGCTGAAAAAATATCTCCTTTTAATAATTTTTTAGTTCTTTTTGAAGATTTTGTAAATGGAGCGCAGATTAGTAGATGGCGATTAAACACTCAATTTAGATTTGCTCAAGAAAATAGAAAAACAAAATCAATCTTAGGCATAAGATACGATGGTAATTACAATAAAGAACAAAAAAAGGCTGATGAATCTGATAAATTGCAGATCAGTTTCCTGACAGATAGTCAAAAAATCCTGATTAATTTAGGTGCTAAAAAAATTGGCTTTGGGTTTAAAGAAGGAACAGCGGGAATTAATTTAGAAGATTATGATGTTCAAATTGCTTTTGATCAGTTAGAAGATAAATCTCTAATAGAAGAATTATTTGAAAAATCAGGAATTAAAGTCTATGATTTTGAAATAAACGAAGAAACCAATACTCTTGCTTTCAAATTCAAAGGGAAAGAATTTAAAGATGAAGCCATTATCATTCTGCCTTTATCGATGAGCATAGATTTGAATACAATTAAAGCCGGCTCTCTTTCTACCGGCGAATATAATAAAGGAAGACCAGCCGTCAAAGAGAGAAAACCTAATAGCTACAGCTCAAGGATTAAAACATTTTCAATTGATGTTTTAGGTATAGAAGCTGAGGCGATTATTATAGGAAAAAATATAAAAATAAAAATTGATGATTTTATTTTTACTCTCAATCAACTAATTGCACTTCATCACATTCGAGAACTATGTTATCAAAATAAGGATTTTTATCAAAATACCGGAATAAAAACAAGTGTACAAGACCTTTTACGTCAGTTACTATTTTCAAACGATTGGGCTTTTAAAGATACCCAACTCCCTTTAAATAAAATTGAGGAGCTGGCGAGAGAGTTGAGGATATTAAATAAGGCTTTTATTGATGAGTTAAAAAAACAACTGAAGACTATAAGGCTGAAGTCGGAGACAGAATAATAGTCGGTGTTGGACTAAGATAATCCCACGGCTTGTTGACGCCGAATTTGATGGTAGATTCGCCTTGTTTATCTTTTTCATTAGTTCCAATCACTTGAAGTTCGTAAACTCCATCTTCAGTAATTGAGATTGTCTCGTCAATTTCCTTTTTATCTTCATTCCAGTTTCTAATTTCTTCTCCATTCAATTTAATTTTAACGTTTTTTAGTTTATCCAAAGAAATTATTTTGGCTTTGATATTAAGATTGCCGGAAGAAACGGTTGTTTGACCCATAGGACTTTTTATCGAAACGATCACCGAGTCTGACGAGGCATCAGAGACTTCGGTTGGCGGTTTAAATTTACTATCGCTTTGACTATTAGCCCAAGCATTAATCGCCTCCTGCCAACGGTTTTTTCCATCGGTTGAAACCGGATCACTCTCGGTAATGACAATAAAGTCTTTTTCCTCATAGTTGCCGCTTTTTACTTCAACCTCGTTGGCTAATTTAGCGTTTGATTTTGATATTTTTAGTTTTTTGTAATAAGGAGAAGTATCTTTTGGTTCATTACCCTCAATAAAATACTCAGCCCGGGTTGGGTAGCCGTCTTTGGGAAGACCGCCTAAAAAAGAATCAACTGTCAAGGCTTTGATTTTGTCCGGTTTATCCATAATTCCGTCATCATATTTTTTTAACAATTCTCTCATAATTTGATAAAAAATTGGTGAAGCGCCAGTGGCGCCTGAGGCAATTTTCGGATTCATCTTACTATTATCATTATTGCCGACCCAGACGCCGACGGTAATCGATTTGGTGTAACCAACGGCCCAGTTATCCCGTTTATCATCGGTTGTGCCGGTTTTGACAGCAACGGTTTTACCGGGAATATTTAAATAAGAATTTGGACCAAACTCTTCTAATCGGGCATTATTATCAGAAATAATATGGGAGATCAAAAATGAAACTTCCGGGGAAAAAACTCTTTTTTCTTGATTTCTGACTTTTTTAAAAATATTTTTACCTTTAAAATCAGATATATTATTAATTGAGCTGATTTCATGTTTAATTCCTCCTGTTGCTAATACTGAAAAAGCAGAAGTTAAATTAAGTAAAGTTGTTTCACCGCCGCCTAAAGTCAAAGAGAGTCCAAAACGGCGCAAATTTTCATCCGACGGAGCAAAAGTGGTTAAACCAAGATCATTTAACTTACTTAAAAAATCCCGTAAACCAAGGACGGCCAAAAGCTTGACCGCCGGAAGATTAATTGAATTACCCAGAGCAAATCTTAACTGAACCGGCCCGCGGAATTTGCCATCATAATTTACCGGAATATACTCTTTACCGCCTTGATCGGGAAAAGTTGTTTTAACATCCATAAATATTGTTGACGGAGTATAGCCTTTTTCAAAAGCTAATCCATAAGTAAAAGGTTTCATTGCCGAGCCAGGTTGACGAAGACCTAAAGCGGCATTGAACTTTCCGAACTTTTCGTCATTAAAATCATAGGAACCGATCATGGCTAAAATCTCGCCGGTTTTTGAATCAAGAATAACAACTGCCGCATTAGTGGCGTTGTAGCCTTTTAGTTT
>CAZJKY010000037.1:0-6399 GCA_964546915.1 uncultured Gammaproteobacteria bacterium
TGTGTTGGGTGTGTTTGGTTTTTTTTTTCTTTCCTTAATCTTTAAATTTTCTCCTTTTTTCATACGGGTACAAATAACTTTTTCCTTCAATGCAAATGTTAAATTCTATATTTAGCTTTATACATAAAGAAACGACTTTTTTTGCAGTTTTTTCTACCATACAAGACAACACAATTGTCCTTTTTTGATCATCTATCTTTCTTGCCCCGCCTTCTGTAATAGCATAACAAGAGAAAAAGCGTCTTATCAACGAATACAAAGTCTTCCATTTTAACATTTCCCTTGCGAATGGTTTTTTTATTTGATATAATATTAGTCTTGGAATCGTGAAAAAAGGAGAAAAATTAAAGATGAAGGAAAAAAAAGAAAAAACCAAAAAAGCCGGTCTAAACATCATGGAAAAGCTGCTTAAAAAAACCAAGCCCAGCCTGCTTAAAAAAGGAAAGGAGATTGAAGCCAAAATCGTTTCCATCTCAAAAAAAGGGGTAGTTTTTGATGTGGGTGGAAAAGCCCAGGCAATTTTAGGCGAGTTGGAAATAAAAGAAATCTCTACTTATTTACCCTATCTTAAAGTCGGAGATAAAATTCTCGTTAGAATAATCAGCGAGGAATCAAAAAACGGCTTTCCGGTTGTTTCGTTAAGGAGATTCTTTGATAAGGGCAAATGGGATATTCTTAAAGAAAAAAAAGAAAAAGAAGAAGAAATTGATGTTCTTTGCGGCGAGTATGGGAAAGGTGGAGTCTTTATTAACTTTATGGAAATAAGAGGGGTGATTCCAAAAATTCAATTAACCGAACCATTTATTTCCCAACCGGAAAAGATGCGCGGCCAGAAAGTCAAAGTAAAAATTCTTGAAGTAGATAAAGAGAAAAATCGTTTGGTGGTTTCTCAAAAAGCCTCGGTTTTGAAAATTTCTCATAAAGATATAATGAAGAAATTTGAGGCAATAAAAGAAGGAAAAACTTATAAAGCCAAAGTATTAGGGGCGTCAGAGTTTGGTATTTTTTGTGAAGTTGAAGGAGTTGAGGGCTTAATTCATATCTCGGAAATTTCTTGGGAAAAAGTTTCTAATGCCGCTTCATTTGTCACCACTGGTGACACAATTGATGTTTTTGTCGTTGAAAAGAACATGAATGATCTAAAGCTCAATCTTTCTCTAAAAAGATTACTGAAAGACCCTTGGGAGATAATTGAAGAGAAATATCCAAAAGATAAAGAAGTTGAGGGTGAGGTAACCCGAAAAGAAAAATATGGCTATTTTGTCAAACTTGAGCCGGGGATTGAGGGATTAATTCACATCTCAAAACTAAAAGGTGACGAAGATCTAAAGATTGGTCAGAAAATCAAAGCTTTCATCGAAAGAGTCAGCAAAAAAGAACGCCGGATGAGCTTAGTTCTTCCTCAAACCGAAAAACCGGTGATGTACCGATAAAAATATCAAATCTTAAATCTCAAATATCAAAAATTATTCTATCAGCCCTTTTTCTTCTTCTGACGCAATTACTTTGAAGCCAACGTGGGAGTGGCCGGCGAAAAATAATCCTTCGCCGACTCCGGCTTGAAGAAGGAAATGTTTTTCTCCTCCGGTCAAAAAGAAGGTTTGGGAAATTTTTTCCACAGCCGCGGTTGATTGTTTTAAAATAATTTGAAGAGAAGAATTTGTTATTATTGCTTTTCCTTCATCAGTTGACAAAAAATCTTCTACATCTTGAGTAATGGTCGTCAAACCCAGATGATATTTACGGGCTCTTTTGGCGAAAGAGTGAAGATAAGCGCCCGAGTCTTTTTGTTTAATCAGATACCAGGCCTCATCAACAATCAAAACTCTTTTTTTCTTTTCTCGTCTGACCCGGTTCCAAATATAGTCCAAAACAATATACATGGCCACCGGTCTCAAATTTTCTTCCAGGTCGCGGATGCCAAAGACAGTAAAAGGATTTTTTATATCAAAGTTTGAGTGTTGGTTAAAAATGCCTGAGGCAGAGCCGGAGACAAATTTTTCCAATCGATCAGCCATTTCTTTTGATTCGGGTGTTTCCATACCGGCAAAAACTTTAAATAGATCTTCAAGTAAAGGTGGCTCGAGGGAGAATGTTTCCGGATCCTGAGTAATCCCTTTTTCCCGGTAAGTCAAGACTAAAGCTCGATCTAAAAGAGCGTCCTGTGACGGGGTTAACTCGCCCATAATCACTCGCATTAGAGAATGTAAATCAAGAATTTTATTGGAAAGTTCATCAGGTCCGGCGTTGGTTTTTTCCAGATCAAACGGATTAATTTTATAACTGGAGGATGCAGAAAAGACAACATATTCACCACCAACAGCCGGGACTAATTTTTCATACTCGTTTTCCGGATCAATAATTATCACATCGGTCCCCATCATCAGCAACCTTAAAGCTTCCAGTTTAACCATAAAGCTTTTTCCACCGCCGGATTTTCCCAAAATAACCGAGTTGGCATTTTCTAAAGTAAACCGGTCAAAAATAATCAGCGAGCCATCGTGTTCATTTAACCCATAAAGAATGCCTTCATTGCGGGTTAGGGAAGCGGTGGCAAACGGGAAAGTCGTTGCCAAAGAAGTCGTATCCATATTACGCCAAACACCTAATTTATCGTAAAAAATCGGCAGAGTTGATTTGAATCCCTCTTCCATTTCCAAAGTGGCCTGGCGGGAAATAATCAAAAGGGATGACAAAACCGAGTCAATTTCTTTTGTGGTCCGATTTAATTCTTCCAGTGAGTCAGCCGGGATAGTGACATAGAGGCCAAACTGAAAAAACCTCTCGGCCCCTTTAGCTAGTTCAGCTTGAAGGGAAAAAGCGTCATCAAGCGCCACTTGAACTATTGGGTCAACAACTTTTCCTGCTTTAATATCACCTTCAATTGTTGCCTCCATTTCGGCAATTTTTCTTTTTAAATCATCTAAGACATTTTTTGACTCGGTCGGATAGATGTACATGGAAATATACAAAGGATGATCAAAAGTAATTAAAGAATAAAGCCAATTAGGGGAAACATAGCGTGGATAACCAACCACATATAAAGTCCGGTAGTAGCGGTCGTCAATTTTTAAACTGTTAAAATCCACTTCAATATAAGAAGGAGCGATTAAGTCTTTTATAGAGACGGATCCGGCTGCCAAAAAATCAGCCATATTATTTGATCTAGATGATTGGTTATTGGTTGGTTTGGGAAATAGATTGAGCATAATTATCCTGATGACATGACGACATCCGTGTAACTTTCAATTGGCGCTAAGCGCCGGCCGGTGGCTGACGGGTTGTAAAGATTATAATAAAGTTCGGTTAGTTCTTGCCGTTGTAAGACGCTGCCATTAAGGCCAATTTTTGTGATTAATCTCAACAAATTATCTCTTTTTGGGTAAAGAGCAGTTTTGGCTCGGGTAAAAACATACTCTTTATTCAAAGATCCGGGATTAGTGCCGCTGATTCCCATTTCCAAAGGAGAAAAAGGAACAACAAAAAAAATCGTTTCTCTAAAACCGTATTTATTTTAATAATACTTTTAATAAATTCTCGGTACTCAATCATTCTGTTTTTTAAAATATCAACGGTTTGTTTATTTATTTTATCTTCCAGATAGTCTAAATAAGAAGAGACATCAATTTTTTTGGAAACAATTAAAATTTGGATAGGAAAAGACAAGGAATTTAACAGTTCAGAATAAGCATAAATCATTGAAGACTGTTCTTCTGTTGACAATAACCAAAAGTTGACGGCTCCAACTTCAACAACTGTTGCCGCGGAAAAATCCTTCATTAAAACAACGTCATCTTTTATTTCCTCAATCTCAATAAAAGATTGAGTGGAAGCCTTAACTGGTGAGGTTGGCTTAATTGTTGGCATATTTAATAAATCCAAAATTATAAATTACAAATCACAAATAAATCATAAATACCAAATAATAAATCCTAAACAGTTTAATATTTAGTGCTTAAAATTTATTTGGAACTTGGAATTTAGTATTTAAAATTTTTATATCAGTTCTTTCGATACTATCTCAATTGGTTTCTCATTTAGATTTTCTACCTTAATTTTCATTGTATCAAAAAAGAAATTTCCTTTTGGGTCTTTTATCTCGAAAAAATAATCAGATGGGGGGAGGGGATTGTAAGTGGCAAAAACTCCATGGGAATTAGTTTTTAGTATTCTAATAGAATCGCCAGCAGGCTCTTTTTTTATATAAACCAGGATTCCAGTCAAAGCAGTTTGTCTATAATTTTTTATTAATCCAGTAAGAAAAGGAGCTTTGATATTAGTGACTCGTGGCTGGTGACTAGTGACTTGTGACTGGTTAGCAGGACGAGTAGTTTTTTTACCCAACAATGAAGAAAATGAATCGGAAAAAAGATTACTAATTTCTTGTTTCTTGTTTTGATTATCTACCGGGGCTTTATTGCTTAAATATTTTGATAGTTTTTGTTGCGAATCAATATGAGACATGACTCGGTGCGGGTCAGCCGTAAAAACTAAATTTTTTAAAAAATAAATCGGGGGATTTTGCTTTTTAAAAAAATATTGAGTGGGAGAAGTTAATCTTTTTATCAAGTTTCTTACCCAGACTTCCATCGGCCGGTCATTAATGGGAACAAAGGCAAAAGCAATACCAATGAAAGCCACGATTAGGCCAAGAAATATATTTAAAATTGGGACAGGAAAAATAGCATAAACCGATAAACCCAAAGGAATAAAAATCAATAGATAAATAAACTGCTTAATGGTTAGAAAACCAATTAATTTAAATTCAAAGGTGGTAATCTGTCGAGGGATTGCATGCTGTTCCATAATTTCAGTATATACTAAATATTTCCCTATCTTCTACCTGAGGAAAGCTTTCATAAAACTGGGAAACAGCGGAAAAAGACGGATCACAATGGAGAATAATTATCTCATCAAAACCTGGATTTTTGAAGTCGGTCGGCGCGACCGGAACCGCTAAGATAATTTTTTCTGGGCACTGTGATTTTAAAAGCATTAAAGCCGCCTTTACGGTGGCGCCAGTGGCAATGCCATCATCAACTAAAATAACCGTTTTATTTTTTATCGTTTTGAACGAAGTTTTTTTAAGATTAAATCTTTTTAAATAAGAAGAGAATTTAATTTTGGCATTTTTTATTTGTTGATGAGTTGTTTTTTTATCAAAAAAAGAGACATATTGATTATCAAGATAGATTTTATTAAAACATAGAGCGCCGATAGCCAACTCTGGTTGATTGGGGTGGGAAATTTTTACAGCCGCTAAAAACAAATGAGGAATTTTTAGTTTTTTAGCAATCGCATCGCCAATAATTACTCCGCCGCGAAGAAGAGAAACAACAATAGAATTGTTTTTATAACCAGTTAATCTATCAGCTAATTGATTGCCAGCATCGAAACGGTCTTGGAAAAGCATGATATAATCATTATAACAATTATGCTGGGCCCGTAGTTCAGCGGCTAGAATGTCTGGCTGGCAGTCAGAAGATCACCGGTTCGAATCCGGTCGGGTCCACACTCTTCTTATACTTCCTCAACAATATAGCCATATGACAATATAATTACTCACTTTTGTAGGTTATAAGCGATTGACTATAATAATACCTTTTAAATAATATGTTATTGGGTTTAATTCAGGTTAAAGGGTTAAAGAGTTAACGAGTTAGGCAAAATAGAAACCCGTTAACACGTTAACTCGTTAACAAATTAACAAATATAACTATGAAAGCTTACACTTTGCACGATTTGCCTGCTGATGAGCGGCCGCGGGAAAGGCTTGTTAAATATGGCGTTGAGTCGCTGTCTCTTCAAGAGTTATTATCTTTGATTTTTGGCCGGGGAGTAAAAGGTGAATCAGTGGTTAGTATTTCCCAAAAACTAATCACGACTTTTACTTCAATATATAGTTTATCAGAAGCTTCGATTGAAGAATTAAAGGAAATCAAAGGCTTAGGTTTAGCTAAAGCCTGTCAGCTAAAAGCCTGTTTTGAAATTTCAAGAAGATTGAGAAAAGAAGAAAATTCAAATAAAAACAAGAACAGAATTATTAACTCTCCAAAAGATCTTTTTCCACTTTTAAAAGAAAAAATTATTAATTTCCACAAAGAATATTTTATGGTGGCGTCTTTAGATAATAGGAATAAATTAATAAGTGTTGATACGGTTTCGGTCGGAACATTAAACTCAAGTTTAATCCACCCGCGGGAAACTTTCGAAGTTGCCATTAAAAATCACGCCGCCGCAATTATTATCTGTCACAATCACCCGTCCGGTGAGTTAAAACCTTCAGAAGATGACTTGATAATTACGCAAAATTTAGTTAAGGCCGGCAAGCTGTTGGGGATTGAAATATCAGACCATTTAATTATTACTAAAGATGGACACTATAGTTTTAAGGAAAGA
>CAZJKY010000038.1:0-6329 GCA_964546915.1 uncultured Gammaproteobacteria bacterium
TTTCTTTTTTTAGCCTCCTGATTTATCAATGTTTTTAAAATAACAACATCAAGAGTTTTCTTGCCTCCCTGTTTTTCCAGCTCTTTAATAATTGTTAATCTGCCAACCAACTGCCCATTAACTGAAGCCACAAGAAAAAATCTTACCGAAAAATAAATCAAGCCAAGTACCAAAAGAAAAATTAAACCAAGTAAGAATATTTTTTTCTTTTTCACCGTCTTTTCTTTTTTTGCCATAGTTAATGATACAAAAAATATTTTAAAAATCAAGGTATCGGAAAACGGAGAGCCAGTTTTTTGACTCTTAAATGAATTTCTTTCATTTTTTTGTTGTCTCTCATCTCCTTTTCAAACTTGGCAATATAATCTTTCCTCTCCTCTTTTTTAGCTGGTAAACGGTATGGTTTTAATAAATCAATTACTTCCAGGATAACGCCGCCGATGAACTTTATTTCTTTTTCCTTCATTCCTCTTGTAGTTGACGCCGGTGTTCCTAATCTGATTCCTGACGGATAAAAAGGTGACGAAGTCTCATCTGGAACCGTATTTTTATTCAAAGTCAGTCCCACCAAATCAAGGGCTTTTTGGGCAAATAGTCCTGACCCAGCTCCTAAGACCGAAGTCAAGTTGACCAATAACAAATGATTTTCACTACCGCCGCCAACTAACTTTAAGCCGCCATCCATTAATGTTTTTGCCAGTACTTTTGAATTTTTGACAATCTGACTGGCATATTTTCTAAAAGACGGTTGAGCTGCTTCATACAGAGCAACGGCAATCCCGGCTGTCTGATTATCATGCGGACCACCTTGAAGTCCAGGGAAAACTGCTTTGTTGATTTTATCGCCTAGTTCTGGATCTTTTTTTAATCCTTTATTCGTCACCATAATCATTGCCCCTCTTGGACCTCTTAATGTTTTATGGGTCGTTGTTGTCACGATATGAACATATGGAACCGGCGACGGATGAGCTTTTCCAGCAATCAGACCAGCCACATGGGCAATATCAGCTGCCAAATAAGCACCGATTTCGTCAGCGATCTCGGCAAACTTTTCATAATTAAATTTAAGCGGATAAGCAGTCGCACCAACCCAAATCAGTTTTGGTCTATGTTCCTTAGCTAATCTTCTTATTTCAACATAGTCAAATAAATCTTCATTTTTGTAAATATTACTTTTTTTCAACGAATATTGAAATGGTTTATAAAAAATACCGGTTGCCGAAACTGTATGACCATGAGTCAGATGTCCACCGGCAATCAAAGCCTGACCCATTATGACATCACCCGGTTTACAGGTTGCCAAATAAACCGCCAGGTTAGCCGGTGAGCCGGAATAAGGTTGAACATTGGCAAAAGGCACACCAAAAAGTTTTTTTGCTCGCTCCTGACACAAAATCTCCACCTCATCAACATTCTCATTGCCGCCATAATATCTCTTTTTTGGATAACCTTCGGAATATTTATTGACAAAATATGAAGATAAAACCTTTCTTACTTCGTAGGATGCATAATTTTCCGAAGGAATTAATTCAATCCCCTCTTTCTGCCTTTTTTCTTCCTTTTTAACCAGATTGTAAATTTTTGTGTCTTTCATGATTTTCTCCATCTTAAAGTAATATTTCTTATTTTTCAAGTCTAAAGTATAATATTAGGATAAACACCAAATAACAAATGTCAAATAACAATTGAATAACAAATTACAAATATTTAATGTTTAAAACATTTGTTATTTGATATTTAAAATTCAATTGATGTTTGTTATCTGTTATTTAAAATTTTCTTATGATTAAGTTTTTACTCGGCGCTGACGCTTTGATGATTATTATCTTCACTTTAAGATTTAATACCTTGCCTCCTCAGATTCCTCTTTTCTATTCTCGGCTTTGGGGAGAAGACCAATTAGCTGACACTTGGTTGATTTTTATTTTGCCGGTCTTTCTTAATTTACTATTTTTTCTCAATAACTATCTTTTTAAAAAATTTTATTCTGATAATGAACTTGTAAAAAAAATCTTTTATTATCTTAATCTCTTTCTTATTCTCGGTTTTACTTTAATCTTTATTAAAATTATTTTTTTAATTTCTTAAAATGAATTTTCTTATTTTTTTAACGGCGACTTTAATTTCCTATCTTTTGACAATTCCCACTATCGTTCTTGCCAAAAAATTTCACCTTGTCACTGATTCAAAAATCAGGAAGCACCCAGCCCATACCCATCAAGGAATTATTCCCCGCGCCGGCGGCCTATCTATTTATTTATCAATCCTTTTTACCTCACTGATTTTTTTGTCAATCAATAAAATTATCGGTGGTATACTAATCGCCAGTTTTCTATTAATCATTCTTGGTCTTTTGGACGATGCTTATGATCTTTCTCCCTACTTGAGGTTTACCTCTAATATTTTTATTTCCATTTTAGTAATTGCTTTTGGACTGGGTATTCCCTATATTTCCAATCCCTTTGGAGGAGTAATTAGGCTTGACTTTTGGCAGATTCCCATTAATTTTTTTGGGTTTCGTAGCATTTGGGTAATCGCTGATTTATTAGCCATCATCTGGCTTACCTGGACGACTAACATGATTAATTGGAGCAAAGGGGTTGATGGACAGCTACCTGGATTTGTCACTATTACCGCTATCTTTTTAGGACTATTATCACAGCGATTTACTAGTCATGATATTTCAGTTCAGTCAGTAACTATTTTTAGTTTTATTATAGCCGGAGCTTATTTAGGTTTTTTACCTTTTAACTACTATCCGCAAAAAATTATGCCTGGATACGGAGGCGGTGCTTTAGCCGGATTTTTACTGGGAATTCTTTCGATACTATCTTTTGGAAAGGTCGGCACGGCTATTCTTATTTTATCTATTCCAATGATTGATGCTATTTATACCATGATTCGACGTTTAAAGAAAAGAAAATCACCTTTTCGGGCAGACTGGGGTCACTTTCATCACCGATTACTGGAAATCGGCTGGGGGAAAAGACGAATTGCCTGGTTTTATTGGTTGATTGCTTTAATATTAGGAGTCGCTAGTTTATTTTTAAAAGGAATTGAAAAATTAATTGCCTTTATTACAATTGCTATATTACTTTTAGTCTTCATATACATTATTGAAGAAATGAAGAAGCAAAATAAAAATCCAAAATCTTAAATCCCAAGTTCCAAATAAATATTAAGCCATAAATTCAAAATACTAAACTGTTTAGAATTTATTATTTAATATTTAGTATTTATTTGTTATTTGTAATTTAATGCTTAGAATTTATTTATGAAGTATTTCATTAAGACCTTCGGTTGTCAACAAAATAAAGCTGATTCGGAGCGAATTGCCCGCGATTTTAAATCCCGCGGCATGACGGCGGCTAAAAATTATCAAGAGGCTGATTATATTGTCATCAATACTTGCATGATTCGGGAATCAGCTGAAAATCGCGTTTATGGTTTAATTAACAACTTGAAGAAATTAACCCTGAATGGGGTAAAAATTATATTAACAGGTTGTATGGTTGGTATGGCCTTTCGCGATAAAACCGGTTTATACTTAAAAAAAATTAAAGAAAAACTTCCCTGCGTTGATGAGTTTATGCCGATTGAGGAAGTTGGGTTTGATTTTGTACCTCTAAGAACTGATAAATTAAGCGCTTGGGTGCCAATCTCAAACGGTTGTAATAATTTTTGTACTTTTTGCGTGGTTCCTTTTACTCGCGGCGGAGAAATTAGCCGACCGTTTGAGGATATTATCAAAGAATGCCAGGAACTAAAAGATAAAGGCTATAAAAATATTACGCTTTTAGGACAAAACGTTAACTCCTACGGAGCGGATATAATAAAAAATATCAAAGATCAAAAATCAAAGATCAAAGATACATCTCAAATATCAAAAATATTAAAAAACAAAAAACCTATTTATGTTAAACATTTAGGCAGACTAAGAATTCCAATCCTTTTTCCTTACTTATTAGAAGAGGTGGCAAAAATTGGTTTTGAAAAAGTTGATTTTATGTCTTCTAATCCCTGGGACTTTTCTGATGAGCTAATTGATGTAATTGCCCGAAACAAAAACATTACTCGAACTATTCATCTCCCGGTACAATCAGGCGATGATAACGTATTAAGACGAATGAATCGTTGGTACAGTGCGAACGAGTACCTCGTTCTAATATCAAAAATCAAAAATAAAATATCAAATATAAAATTAACCACTGATATCATTGTAGGATTTTGCGGAGAAACTGAGAAAGAATTTGAAAACACGGTCAAACTGGCTAAATTAGTCGGTTTTGAAAAAGCTTATATCTCTATGTACTCTTCCCGCCCGATGACCGCTGCTACTAGAGTCTTTAAAGACGATGTTCCTCATAAAATAAAAAAACAAAGATGGCTCGTTTTAGAAAATCTAATTAACAAACCCCATCTTATCCATTAATTTGTTAAAATTATTTAATGAAACTATTAGTCACTGGCGGAGCGGGATTTATTGGCAGCAACTTTATTCTTTACTGGCTGAAGAAATATCCTCAAGATAAAATCGTTAATTTGGATAAGCTCACTTATGCCGGAAATTTAGAAAATTTAAAATCAGTCGCGAAAAACCCTAATTACGAATTTGTTCGTGGTGATATTTGTAACCCGCAACTCGTTAATGAATTAATAAAAAACATTGATGTGGTCATTCATATGGCGGCTGAAACACACGTCGACCGATCAATCATGGACCCGGCTCCTTTTATTAAAACCAATATCGAAGGTACCTATGTCCTTCTTGAAGCTGCCCTAAAAAATAAAGTAAAAAGATTTCATCATATTTCTTGTTATGATGAAAAAACTAGAGCATATACTAAAGATGGCCTTAAATACTATTGGGAATTATCGAAGAAAGATCAAGTGTTGTCTATAAACACTCAAGCACGAAAAATCGAGTGGAAAAAAATTTCTAAAGTAATTATTCAAGATCATGATGGCCAAATGATCAAAATAAAATCAGATCGAATTGACTTTTTAGTTACACCTAACCATAGAATGCTTTTACAGACTAAACGAGGTAATCTTCTCTTTAAAGAAGCTAAGGGTCTAGGAGCAAGAAATACTCTTCCAACAGGAATATGGGAAAGTAAAAAAATAATTAATAAAGATCTTATGTATCTCCTAGGCTTTTTTATAGGAGATGGTTTTCTAGCTTACCAAGAAAAACAAACACCTAATTTAACAGGTCTCACTAAACAACAATATTTAACATTAGCAAGAGATAAAGAAAGTGGTCAATTCATACAAATAGGAGCTGTGGGATCAATAAAGAAAACGATAAGTAAATCTTATAGAATTTTTCTTGACGTTCCTAAAAAAGATGGAGCTAGAAAAAAAGTTGAAACTGTGTTAACAAATCTAGGAATTAATTGGCATGCCCATAAAGGAAAAGCTGGCGAACACATATATTTTAACTCGAAATCTTTTTTTGACATTCTAAAAGAATGCGAACAAGGTGCAAAAAATAAAATAATCCCAAGATGGGCTTTGGAAACAGATATAGATAGTCTTCAGGCTTTATTTGATGGCTTAATAGACTCTGACGGAAGAAAAACTCATAATAGCTTAGTCTTTACTACTTCAAGCAAAAAACTTGTTGAAGGTTTTTCAGAATTATGCATTAAGCTTGGTTTAACTCCTCATATTTTCAGTAAACAATCTAACGGCAACTACTATAAAGGAAGATTTATTAAGGGAGGTATAAGTTATTTTATTACAGTGGCAAAAACTAAGCGTTCTATAATACCAAAATATGGATTTAATCACGTTAGCAATGTATCTTATAGAGGTAAAATATGGTGTGTTAAAGTCTCAGAAAATAAAAATCTGTTAGTTGAACGGAATGGTATTTTTGCTTTTTGTGGCAATACTGACGAAGTATTCGGAGCTTTAGAACTCAATTCAAAAGAAAAATTTGATGATCACACTGCTTATAATCCTAGAAGTCCTTATTCCGCCTCAAAAGCCGCTTCTGATCACTTAGTTCGCGTCTATTACACAACCTATAATTTGCCTATCACAGTTTCTAACTGCTCTAACAATTTTGGCCCTTTTCAATTTCCGGAAAAACTAATTCCTCTGACAATCACCAATATTATTGAAGAAAAAAAAGTTCCGGTCTATGGCGACGGTCTTTATGTCCGCGACTGGCTTTATGTTGAAGATCACTGCCGGGCCATTGATCTAATCTTGCAAAAAGGAAAAATCGGCGAGACTTATCTAATTGGTGGTTTAACTGAAGATATTTCTAACCTGGAAATATCTTCAGTTGAACCACACAACCAAACACACCCAACACA
>CAZJKY010000039.1:0-6303 GCA_964546915.1 uncultured Gammaproteobacteria bacterium
AAAAAACAAAATAATTTTTATCAAAATAGAACCATATGAAGAAAGATCAAAGATCAAAGATCAAAGATCAAAAACACAGATCAAAGATCAAAAATTAATAAAATCCACGCATCCATTGTTTCCTGAGTGGACACAAATACTTGATCTAACAAAATCAGAAGAAGAGATCCTAAAAAATATGCATTCCAAAACCCGCTATAACATTCGTCTCGCTGAGAAAAAAGGTGTTCTTGTTAAGGAAATGTCTAATGAAAAGGGTTTTGAGATTTTTTCTAAACTTTATTTTGAAACCTGCAAACGGCAGAAATATTTTGGCCATACTCCCAGATATCATCAAATCGTTTGGGATAGTTTGAAAAAAGATATTGCTCATATTTTGATTGCGTTTTATAACAACACACCGCTGGCCGCCTACGAAATCTTTTGTTTTAAAGATATTTGTTATTATCCTTATGGAGGTACTTCTTTGGAATATCGAAATTTTATGGCTTCCAATTTACTGATGTGGGAAGCGATTAAGCTAGGGAAAAAATTAGGTGCAGAAAAGTTTGATATGTGGGGATCACTCGGGCCAAACTATGATACAACTGACCCTTGGGCTGGTTTTACAAGATTCAAAGAAGGCTACGGCACCAAATTTACGGAATTTATCGGCAGTTATGACCTGGTGATAAATAAAAGTGCTTATTATTTATATGGTCTTAGTAATAAATTAAGAGAAAATTATTTAAAAATCAAGAGCTTATTTTTTAGCTAGAGCCACCTTCAAAACCTGATCCACGTGGTCAACGTAGACAAATTGTAGATCCTTAAGAACATTTTGGGGAATATCTTCCAAATCTTTTTTGTTATCTTTAGGAATGATGACGGTTTTGATGCCGGCCCGGTGGGCGGCAATTATTTTTTCTTTAACGCCACCGATCTCCAAAGCTCGCCCTCGCAAAGTTACCTCTCCGGTCATAGCCACGGTTCTGACTACCGGAGTTTTGGTTAAAGCCGAAAGCATAGCAGTCGTAATCGCAATACCGGCTGACGGACCGTCTTTAGGAACCGCTCCTTCGGGAACATGAACATGAATATCAATTTTATGAAAGAAATCCTTTTCCAAACCGAATTTCTGCCAGCGTGATCTAATATAGGACAAAGCGGCCTGGCAAGATTCTTTCATCACATCACCCAAGTGACCAGTTAATGTTAGAACGCCTTTACCCGGCATGATGGCTACCTCAATGAATAAAATGTCTCCTCCGGCTTGAGTCCAAGCCAATCCGGTTGTAATTCCAATCGTATCTTTTTCCTCGATCATTGACGAAGAAAACTTAAAAGGACCAAGATATTTAGAAATATCAGTCACACCAATTGTTTTATTTTTGACTTTTTTTTCAATAATCTCCCGGGTTAATTTTCTAAAAATTCTTGATATCTGTCTTTCTAGATCTCTCACTCCGGCTTCCCGAGTATAACGTCTAATAATCGCTTTTAAACCGCTGTCAGTAATTGATCCTTCTTTTTCCGTTAAACTATTAGCTTCCAACTGTTTATTGATTAAATGAGTTTTGGCAATATTGAATTTTTCCTCTTCAGTATAACCGGGAAAATGAATTACTTCTAACCGGTCAAGCAAGGCATCAGGAATCGTATCTAAAATATTGGCGGTGGTAATAAAAAAAACATCAGAAAGATTAAAATCAACTTCAAGATAGTGATCAGAAAATGAATGGTTTTGTTCGGGGTCTAGCGCCTCAAGAAGAGCGGATGACGGATCGCCTCGGTAATCTCGGCCAACTTTATCAATCTCATCAAGCATAAAAATCGGATTTCTTGTTCCAGCCTGTTTAACCCCTTGAATAATTCTTCCCGGTAATGCTCCTACATAAGTTCTTCTGTGACCACGAATCTCCGCCTCATCTCTGATTCCGCCCAAAGACATCTTAACAAACTTTCTGCCTAATGATCGGGCAATTGATCTTCCCAACGAAGTTTTACCTACTCCCGGTGGTCCAACAAAACAAAGAATCGTTGGTTGTCTTCCTTTTGCTTTATTCGTTTGCTCCTTTATTTTTCTCATCTCAATTACCGCTAAATACTCTAAAATTCTTTCCTTTATTTTTTTTAAACCATAATGATCTTCATCTAAAATTTTTTCCGCTGACTTTATTTCAATGTTATTGGCAGACATGACCGACCATGGTAACTCCACCAACCAATCTAAATAGGTACGGACATAAGACGCTTCCGGATTAAACTGAGACATCTGCTTCAAACGCTTTAATTCTTTTTCCGCTTTTTCCTCAACTTCTTTAGGCATCTTAGCTTTTTTGATTTTTTCCCGGTATTCGGCCGCGTCCTTGTCTTCTCCTTTTTCTCCCAACTCTTCTTCAATGGTTTTCATCTTTTCTCTTAAGATTGATTCTTTCATTCCCTGCTCAAATTTTTTCTGGGTCTTTGAAGAAAGGCTGTATTCAATTTCCAAAACTTTGATCTCACGGTTAACAAAGTCAACTTCTTTTTTCAGCTTTTCCTTTAAATTGGTTTCTTCTAATAACATCTGTCTCTCCTGCGGTTTTAAGTCTAAAACCACGGCAATCTGATTGGTAAAGTTTAAGGGATTATCGGTATTGAGAATATTCATCAGAAAAACAAAATCCACGGTTTTTCCTAAATTAATGGCTTTTTTTATTTGCGTTGAGATATATCTGACCATTGCTTTAATTTCATCATCTTCAATAATTTTTTCTTTTATTACCTCAACTTTGGCTTCATACCAGGTATCCTGTTTGGTAAAAGTCAACACCTTAACTTTTTCTATTCCTTTAACCAAAGCATTGATCTCGCCTTTGTCACCAGGTACGGTTTTATCAATCGTGGCCATTACGCCAATCTGATAAAATTCGTTAGTTTTCGGATAATCTTGAGCCGGATTTTTTTGCATCAAAAGAATTACTTTTCTGTCTTTACGAAGAGCTTCATTAATGGCAGCCACGCTTTTTGGTCGGCCAAAAACCATTACATTTTCGGTACCGGGAAAAACAATCCCGTCTCGCACCGGTGCTACTGGGCAAACGTATTGTTCTGACGCTCCAATTAAAAATGCCATATGATTTAGCAGTATAGCAAAGTAATTGCTAACTGTCAATCCCCTTTTTTAAGGGTTAAACCTATAGTATTATTAGCCTATTCTAATAATCTAAACCTCTATAATCGTTCAATTAACTTAGACTAATTAAATAAATAATTTTGTTAATTTATCAAAGTCAGCAAATCTTTTTTTATTAACCAAAGTTTGATCTTTTAATTGAGACAGTTGATCGGTGAAAGTCGACTTTTCTACTTGATAAATTACACCAAGAGGAAACCTTTCTTCGTTTATCTCCAAACTTTTTTGTACTGCTATTTTAAAGTCGTTTTTTTTATAATTTGCATCAAGTTTATAAACTCTTTGGAGATAATATTGATAAGTATTGATCTTATTAAAAGTCACACAGGGCTGCAGAATATTAATAATGGAAAAACCTTTATGCTCTATCCCGGCTTTTATCATCGAGACAGTATGAGGAACGTCGCCGGCAAAGCTTTGGGCAACAAAAGTGGCGCCTGAAATTAAAGTTAAAGACAACGGATTAATTGGCGTTTCGATGATGCCGGACGGAGTTGATTTGGACTTGAATCCTTTTTGAGCGGTTGGGGCAACCTGGCCTGTCGTTAAGCCATAAACTCCATTATCATGAACAATTACGGTAATATCATTGTTGCCGCGGCAAGCATGGATTAGATGATTACCTCCTTCACCGTAACAATCACCATCGCCAACGATTGCCAGCACCGGCAACTGATGATTGGCAATCTTAATCCCAATCGCATTGGGAATCGCTCGACCATGAAGAGCATGGATTGCATAAGCATTTAAAAAATCATTCATGTTCCCGGAACACCCAATCCCAAAAACCGCCGCTACGGTTGACGGGCTTAAATCCAGTTGTATCAGAGCTTGTTTAATTGCTACTCCAATCCCCCAGTCGCCACAGCCCGGACACCAGGTCGGATTGTAACCGGAAAAATCTTGGATTGTGCTTGCGTTCATATAATTTTTATAATTGTTATAACGATTATAATTATTAAACCACTTTAGCAATTTCTTCCGCCGTAATCGGCCTGCCATCATATTTTAATATCTTTTCTTTAATTTCCACTCTTGTTTCCATTGTTAATAATTTTCCAAACTGTCCCCAGGAATTATTTTCCACCAAAATATATCTTTTATTTTGATTCAAAATGGCTGTTATTTTTTCTTTATCTAATGGATATAAGTGATTAAAATGAATAAAGGCTGAAGATGTTCCTTTTTCAGAAAGAAGTTTTTGCGCCTGTAAAATCGCGCCTTTATTGGAACCCCAAGAGACAAAAACAATCTTAGATTTTTCCAAATCACCATAAACTTTTGGCATAGCAAAATCTTTCTTTAAATAGGTTGCCCACTTTCTGGCTCTTTTATCTACTTGATCAATTCTTGATTGAGCTTCTTCAGTCGTATGCCCATCCTCAATATGTTCATAAGAATTTGCTTGATAAAAAAATCCCGGCGTTCCTGGAATTAATCTTGGCGAAATCCCATCCTCTGTTAGTTTATATCTTAAGAAGTTTTTACTTTTAATATTTGAATTTTGTGATTCAATTGTTATTTGTGATTTGTTATTTGTTATTTGATCAACCATTTTTCCTCTGTTCACCTTATACTTTGAAACAAAATTGTCAACGAATTTTTTACTTACAGTTTTATGCGATTCTGACAAAAACATATCAGACATGACAATCACCGGCAGTTGATAAACATCAGCTAAGTTAAAAGCTTTTGCCGTCAACTCAATCATTTCTTCATTATCTCCCGGAGCTAAAACAATTTTTGGGAACTCGCCATGACCGGAGAAGATTGTAAACAACAAATCTCCCTGTTCTGTCCAAGTTGGCATCCCGGTGGCCGGTCCCGGTCGTTGGGCAATAAAAACCACTAATGGAATTTCGGTAATTCCGGCAAAAGAAATCGATTCGACCATCAGGGCAAATCCACCACCTGAAGTACCGACTGACGACCGGACTCCGGCAAATGAAGAACCAATCGCCGTATTAATCACCGAAATCTCATCCTCAGCGTGACGAACTACCATACCGACTTTTTCCTGCCAAGCGGCTAAATTAGTTAGGACCGATGAAGACGGCGTCATTGGATAAGCGCTGTAAACTCGGCAATCGGCAATCACGCTTCCCAACGAAAAAGCATCATTGCCGGTCATCACTAATTGTGGTTTTCCTGATTTCTTTATTAAATAATTTAAGATTTTGTCTGAATAATTTTTCTTTACTTGGTCATAACCTGCTTGAACAAACTGTTTATTAAAATTAATCACCGTTTCGCCTTTTTTAGCAAACTGTTCTTCTACTATTTTTAATAGTTCACCAATATCACCGCCTAAAAGTCCAATCGAAACACCTAAGGCAATCGTATTTTTCATGACCGGTTGACCTTTTAAATTAGCAAGAATTTTTTTGAAAGGAACGATAATTTTTTTAATATCTTCGCTTATTTCAAATTCATCTTGATCGAATACCACTAAACTTGATGAGGTTAACCGGTGTTTATGTTTTTCATAAGTTTCTTTATTCAAACAAACTAAAACATCAATATCCGACTTTAAGTGAGCAATTTTATTTTCGGAAACATGGACTTCATAGGCATTATGGCCGCCGCGAATAAGCGATGGATATTCAATATAATCAAAAATGTGATAACCGGAACGTGTGGCGATCTTTGAAAAAACAACCCCGGTTGTCATTATTCCAAATCCAGCTTCCCCGCCAATTTTCCAGGTAAAGTCAATCATAAAAAAATCCTAAATTCTAAATTCCAAGTTCCAGACAAATATTAAATTTTAAAAACTAAATCATAAACTGTTTAGAATTTATTATTTAATATTTATAATTTATTTGTGATTTGTTATTTATAATTTAAGATTTTATTTCGGAAATATTCGATTTCCTTTTTCATCTTCTATTATTATTGCTGCCACTGGACATGCTTTTGCCGACTCAATTATGTTCTCAATTGTATCTTCATCAACCGTATCCAAAATCACGGCTTTAGTTTCTTTGTCTAAAACATAAGTTTTTGGAGACACAGCAATGCAAGTGGCGGCACCAATACATAATCCTCGATCGACCCAAATTTTATAACCTGATTTTAATACCACCGGACCCGAAGGGTTCTGAGGATCTTTTAGTTTTTGATTGTCCATATAATCTTTATAAAAT
>CAZJKY010000040.1:0-6256 GCA_964546915.1 uncultured Gammaproteobacteria bacterium
TACCAATATTTAAATGAGGTTTTGTCCTCTTAAATGTACCTTCTGCCATATGATTATAAATTAAATTAATAACAAAGCCTTACTTATTTACTTATTATAACTAAAAAATTAAAAAAAACAAGAAGGCTTTTTAAGCTTTAGAATTTATCTTAAATGTTAATGCCTAAAAAGTCAAGGCCTTTTTTGCTAAAATTGGTGTCATGAGCGATTTTCTTCTTAATCAAGAACAGCAACGAGCAGTCAAATACAATAAAGGGCCTCTTTTGATTATCGCCGGCGCCGGCACTGGGAAAACTTCGGTGATTGTTGAAAAAATAAAATACTTAGTCAAAAAAAAATTGGCCAGGCCGGAGCAGATTCTCGCTCTTACCTTTACGGAAAAGGCAGCGTTTGAGATGGAAGAAAGAGTTGACCAGGCCATGCCATATGGATATTTTCAGATGTCTATTTCTACTTTCCACGCCTTTGCCGACCAGATATTAAAAGAAAACTGCTATCAAATTGGAATATCACCTGGTTATCAATTAATGACTGAAGCAGAAACAATTATTTTTTTAAAACAAAATCTTTTTCTTTTTAATCTAAAATATTTCCGGCCATTAGGTAATCCGAATAAATTCTTGGAAGCATTACTACAACATTTTTCGCGTTTGATGGATGAGGACGTATCGCCGGAAGAATATTTTCGCTTCGCAAAAAAAGAGGAGGAATTAATAGAAAGAGAGAGATACCTTGAACTAGCTGAAGCCTACCGAACCTACCAGAAACTAAAAATCAAAGAAGGTTTGATGGATTTTGCCGATCTGGTTTATTATTTACTACAACTATTTCGTCGACGCCCCAATGTTTTGAAACGATATCAACAACAATACCTTTTTGTTTTAGTTGATGAATTCCAGGATACTAATATTTCTCAATATCAATTGATCAAACTTCTTTGCCCGGCTAAAAAAAATCCTCATTTAACTATCGTCGCTGATGATTCCCAAGCTATCTATAAATTCCGCGGCGCTTCAGTCTCTAATATTATTACCTTCATGAAAGATTACAAAAAAGCAAAACAAATTACTCTTAAAAAAAATTACCGTTCCAATCAAACTATTCTTGATAACGCTTATCGACTGATTAAAAATAATGATCCCGATACTTTGGAAGTTCAACTGGGAATTTCAAAAAATTTGATTGCCAACAAGTCTGATGATAAAGGCGCTCTTAATTTTTATCTGGCGGAAAAAGTAGAAGAAGAGTCGGAATTTGTGGCTAAAAAAATCCTAGAATTAAAAGATAAATATCGTTTCTCCGACTTTGCCATTCTTATTCGAGCCAACAATCATTCCGAACCTTTTGTCAAATCTCTTTCCCGAGCCGGTATTCCTTTTCAGTTTTTAGGACCGGGCAGGCTTTACAAACAACCGGAAGTTAAAGATCTCATTGCTTATCTTAAGATTCTCTGTAACTTAGAAGACTCTCCTTCTCTATTTCGCATCCTATATATGAATATATATAATGTCGATAAAAAAGACGTTTCTTTACTTCTCTCTTTTTCCAAAAAAATCAACCAGCCACTTTTTCAAGCTATAGAAATATATCTTTCATTCTTCGATGTATCGATACATCAAAGTGAGTTTGATCTTTATAAATCGTATCTGCCATTATTAAAATCCGAGACTAAAAAACAACTGTTAAAAATTTATCAAATGATAATAAAACATCTTTCTCTTCTGAAAACTAATACAGCTGGACAGATTCTTTACTATTTTTTGGAAGACAGCGGTTTATTACTGAAATTGACTAATTATAAGAATGAAGCCGAAGAAAAAATCGCTCTTAATATTTCTAATTTTTTTAATAAATTAAAAAGTTTTGAGTCGGAACACGAAGACGCTTCTGTCTTTGCCGTTATAGACTATATAAACATGAGCATGGAATTGGGCGAATCACCTATAGTTTCCAAAACCGATATTTCTTCATACAACGCCGTCAATATTTTGACGGTCCATTCGGCAAAAGGCTTGGAGTTCCCAATAGTTTTTTTAGTTAATCTGACCGAAGAACGTTTTCCCACCCGCCATAAAAAAGAAACCATTAGTATCCCTCAAGAACTAATCAAAGAAATTCTACCAACCGGTGATTATCATATTGAAGAGGAAAGACGTTTGTTTTATGTTGGCTTAACTCGAGCCAAAGATAAAGTATTTTTATCCGCTTCTAAATTTTATGGAGAAGGAAAAAGACAAAGAAAAATCTCCCGGTTTGTCATGGAAACTTTAGGCGAAGAATTAGTTAACAAATTTATCACTATTAAAAAAGAGGAAAAATCCCAACTCTCGATCTTTGATTTTAAACCGCCCAAGCGAACCAGCTTGGGCGTCCTGAGCGAACACAGTGAGCCGAAGGACCTCAACGAACTAAAAAATTTTTCTTTTTCCCAACTCAACAGTTTCAAAACCTGTTCTCTCCAATATAAATATCAATATATTCTTAAAATTCCCACTACACCAACAGCCGCCGAATCTTTTGGAATTACGATTCATCAAACTCTACAGAAATTTTATAGCGAGTTTTTAAAAAATAAAAAAATGAATGAAAAAGATCTTCTTATTATTTATAAAAAAACTTGGATACCGATTGGTTATGCTTCTTTGGCTCACCAAAATAGAATGAAAAAAGAAGGAGAAAAAATGTTAGTTAATTTTTATAAAAAATTTCACTCATCTAATTTAAAGATAATCGCCTTAGAAAAGTTATTTAAAATAAAAATCGCTAAAGATATTTATTTAACCGGAAAGATTGACAGGATTGATGGCTTAAATAAAAATGAAATAGAAATAATTGATTATAAGACCGGGAAAAAACTAAATGAACGCGAGCTCTCCAAAAGTCTTCAATTAACGATTTATGCGTTGGCTGCTAATGATAAAAATTTGTTTAACAAAAAATTAGAGAATATCAATCTTACTTTTTATTATCTTCAAGAGCCGGAAAAGATTTCCTTAAAAAGAAATGAAGAGGATTTAATAAAGACTAAGAAAGAAATAATTAATATGGTTGATGAAATAAGAAAAAATGAATTTCCAGCTAATCCTGGCAAACACTGCGACTTCTGTTCCTTTAAAATCATCTGCGAGGCCTGGCAATAATTAACTATTGTATAATATGCCCTATGTCTAATAGATTCATTAAGACAAGATTTTTTCAAAGACTTTTGGAAATTATTGTTCCAATTAGCTCTTGGTTTTTGATTACTTTACCCTTATGGCTATCCCCTTTTCATCCGGCCATTGTTGCTTATTTTATTATTGCTTTTGACCTTTATTTTTTTTCCAAATGTTTATCAACCGCCTACTCTTCTGTTGTCTCTTATAACGAAATTCTCTTTCATAGTCAGATAAAATATGATAAAAAACTAAAAAGTCTTAAAAACTTTAATGTTTTAAAACATTTTATTATTATCCCTAACTATAAAGAACCTATCCATAAATTAGACGAAACAATTAAGACGTTAACCAATAATGATTACCCTAATAAGGGAAATATTTTTCTAGTTCTGGCTTTTGAAAAACGCGAGCTACAAGCCTCTCAAAAAAATAAAATAATGATTACTAAATATCATAATTATTTCAAAGAAATTATTTCTTGTTATCATCCTTTAAAAAAAAATGAAGAACCGGGCAAAGCCAGTAATCAAACCTATGCGGCTAAAATTGTTGATCAATATGTCATAAAAAATAATATTGACAGAAAAAATACTCTTATTACTGTCTGTGACGCCGATAGCCAACTACCAAAAAATTATTTTTCCTATTTAAGCTTTGAATATCTTAGAGATAAAAATCGACTCTTCCATTTTTACTGGGCGCCGGTACTTCTTTATAATAATTTTTGGCAGCTGCCTTTTTTAGTTAGAATTCAAGCCACTCTTTCTTCAATTCTAAGATTGGCTTTCTTGTCTCAAAAAGAAAATCTAATTCAAGTTTCTACATATTCTACTAATCTCTGGATGCTTAAACAAATAAATTTTTGGGATATTGATATTATTCCGGAAGACTGGCATGTATTTTTTCAGGCCTTCTTCACCTTTGGAGAAAAAGTAAAAACCATCCCACTTTTTACCATTGTTAATGGTGACGCAGTTTATTCTGGAGCGACTCTAAGAACTTTTGTTAATCGCTACGAACAGGAAAAACGCTGGGCTTGGGGAGTATCTGACGTTGGTTATGTTTTAAAAAAATGTTTTCAAACGCCCAACATTAATCTTTGGGAGAAGATAAAAAAAATTATTTTTATCGTCGAAACCCATCTTTTCTGGCCAGTATCATTTTTTATTTTAACAATTAGCGCTTCAATTCCACCTTTAATTAATCCCTCTTTCAAAAGAACTGTTCTTGGATTATTATTACCAAAACTATCAGTTTTAATCTTGACCTTGTCATCAAGCATGTTAATTTTGTATATTTATTTAGATATTAAACTTAGACAAAAAGTTAATATGAAAACCGGAATAACAAATTTACCACTTCTTATTATCCAATGGTATCTCTTACCGGTGGTCTCTTTTTTCTTTTCTTCTCTACCGGCTCTTGACGCACACACTAGAATTTTATTGGGAAAAAAGTTAAAATATAAAGTAACGGAGAAAGTATAAAAAAATTCTAAATTATAAATACCAAGTTCCAAATAAACACTAAGTCCTAAATTTAAAATATTAAACTGTTTAGAATTTATTATTTATAATTTATTTGTGATTTGTAATTTAGTATTTAGGATTTATTTTATTATGCTTCAATATCTATTTACAAAGACTCCCCTTTTCTTCCTCACCCAGTCTTTCTGGAGGGATGAAGCTTTCTCTTATTTTATGGCTAAAAAAAATGTTTTCCAGATTATTTTTTTAACCGCTAAAGATTTTAGCCCACCTCTATATTATTTGATTTTGCATTTCTGGATGAAGATTTTTGGTAGTTCCGAGATCGCCTTAAGAAGTTTGTCAATAATCTTTTTCTGGGCAACTGTCTATGTAGCTTTTTTATTCTTAAACGATATCTTTAAAATAAAACTGAAAAAATCTTTTTTTTATTTGATTTTCTTTATTCTTAATCCGTTACTGTTGTATTTTGCTTTTGAAGCCCGAATGTATTCTATGCTGGCTTTTTTTGCCAGTCTGTCTTACTATGCTTTTTATAAAAAAAACTATCGACTCTATTTATTAGCAACAATCTCAGGACTTTTTACTCATTATTTTATGATTATTGTTGTTTCCAGTCAGTTGTTGTTTTTGTTGATTAATAAGAAAAAAGATTTTAATTTTAAAAAGTCAATAATTTATTTATCTTTGCTAATCTTTTCTCCTTTGGTAATCTTCTTCCTTAGTCAAAGCAGTTTTCTTAATTCTTTTTGGTTACTTAAACCACAGTTTAATCATATAATTAATTTACTAGGGATTATCTATACCGGTCATGAATTAAATCTTTATCCAAATTCATTTACAGTAAATGCCATGGAAAAAAACGTCTTTTACTTTTCTTTATTATTAATTCTTATCATTATTATTGGATTCTTTCATTACCGGAAAAAAGCAAGAAGTAAAGAGCATGTATTATTTAATCTTCTTCTCGTCTGGGGAATTGGCATTCCTCTTTTTGCTTTGATATTTTCATTTATCAAACCGATTTTCATTCCCCGATATTTTATCTTTACTGTTGTTGGATTAATATTGTTAGTAATATTAATTCTGAAAAAAAGATCTTTTCTACTGCGAACTATTCTTATCGTTTTGCTTCTTCTATTATCATTTAACTATCAGAAACTACAACTAAAATATCGTAAAAAATATGATCTGAGAAAAAGTCTTCGTGAGATTCAAGTAATTGCTAATAAAAAAGATCTAGTATATGTGACTAATGATCTGGATTTTTTCACTGCTCAATATTATCTTGATGAAAATAAAGTTTATATTTACGGAAAAAGCTATGAAGAGATTCCTGTTTACAATGGCAAAGTCCTTATCCCCAAAGAAAAAATCGCATCCACTCTTCCTTTTTATCCGCAAAAAGCTTTTATTTTAAATTCTGACGGCCAATATACTATTCAAGCGATGTATTAGCCTCAGACACCCTTAGGCCGCATCCACTAATAATATGATCTCTATTTCGAATGAAGATGCGGCACAAAGGGCCGTAACCATCAATACCTATCAAATTATTGATGGACGAGCCCTTAGGGTGTACTTTGAAACGGAAACTTGGCAAATTGCGTT
>CAZJKY010000041.1:0-6227 GCA_964546915.1 uncultured Gammaproteobacteria bacterium
GGGCGAAATTTATCACCTATAACTATGAAAGAGATTTTCCTCATGCAAAAACACTTAACATGTTACAAAGCTATCTTGCGTATAGTAAAGCAAGGAAATCAGGAGCATATGATGCGCTTTTAATCAATCAAAACGGTTTTGTTACCGAAGGGACAAGAACAAACTTTTTCTGTATCAAAGACAAGACCATTTATACGCCTTTTGAAAAAGATATTTTACTTGGAGTGATGAGAAAAGCAATATTGAAAGTCGCCTCGGAAAATAAATATTTAATTGTTGAAAAAAATATTAAATTAGACGATATTAAGTCTTTTGATGGAGCCTTCGTAACCAGTACTTCTGCAAAAATCATTCCGATAAAATCTATTGACGGATATATTTTAAACGTTCCCCATACTTTGATAGAGCTAATGACGTTGCTTAATGAATTCTTATCAAATTGTGGTGGGAAGATGTAACGAGAAAAAATTTCCTGTTGCAAACAAGAAAATAATCTGTATAATTTAATAATCATGAAAAACGCACTAAGGAATCAGAACTTTTATTTCTATACCCGACTAGCGGGCTGATTTTTAGTGCATATTAAGTAAAAAATCACCCCGCGAAAGCGGGGATTTTTAGTTTTAGGGCATAAATTTATGACAAAAAAATTAGTTTTAAAATTTTACTTTTATTTTTACCCGATTTAGGCGGGATCTATTTTAATGACTTAAAGCATTAAAAACACAAGACCCCGCCAAAAGCGGGGTTTTTTATTAGTTATTAATTTAAAAATATGAACACAAAACAAAAAATCATCATCGCCGGACCTTGTGCGGCTGAATCAAGAGAACAGGTTATTAATTGTGCTCTATCTCTAAAGAGATGTGGGATTAAAACTATGAGAGCCAGCCTTTGGAAACCTCGGACTTTACCGGGGTTTGAAGGTGTAGGAGAAAAAGGAATTACCTGGTTGGCAGAAGTAACAAAAATGGGAATAACGGTGGCCACCGAAGTTTTATTTCCCGATCAAGTTTCTCAAGTGTTAAAAATCATCAGTAAAAAAGGCGATCCTAATAAAATTCTCTTCTGGCTTGGTTCACGGAACCAAAACCATTATTTGCAAAGAGAAATTGCTTTAAGAATTAATAAAGAAGCACCAAAATCAGTCAGGCTTCTTATAAAAAACCAGCCCTGGAAAGAGGAGAGACATTGGTTGGGGATAGTTGATCATGTTTTAAGTTCAGGCCTCTCCCCGGAAAGAGTCATTCTTAATCACCGGGGATTTTCACCCAAAGGTAAAAATCCTTTTAAGATGCGTAATTTACCTGATTTTGAGATGGCGATGAAAATTAAAAAAATAACAGGGTTACCGATGGTAATAGACCCTTCCCATATCGGAGGCAGTATTGGTAATGTATTTCGGGTGATTAAAGAAGCAGAACAGTTTGATTTTGACGGGATGATGGTTGAAGTGCATCCAGATCCAAAAAATGCCAAATCAGACGCCAAACAGCAGTTAAGTTTTCAAGAGTTTGATCGGTTGTTAAAGATAATTAATTATTAAAAGCTTGATATTGAAATTTTTTGACGGAAAACAAAAAACCGCAAAAAATTTAATATCTTCGCTTTTTGAAAATATATGGAAAAAATTTTTATTGGAAACAATTTGCTGGAAAGATTAGCCAAACTATTTGATTTTAGTCAGTTTTCTAAGATTGCTATTTTAACAGACGTTAATATTGCGTCTCATTGGTTGAATGTGTTAAAAAAAGCCGTTGGAAAAGAATCTATTAATATCATTATTCCCGCTGGTGAAAAAACTAAGACCATTAACCAGGCAAAAATAATCTGGAAAAAAATGTTAGATAATGATTTAGATCGTAGATCATTATTAATAAATCTCGGTGGTGGCGTCATTGGCGATCTGGGCGGTTTTGTTGCCTCAACGTTTATGAGAGGGATTGATTTTTTACAAATTCCAACTTCGCTTTTGGCCATGGTTGATGCCAGTATCGGCGGAAAAACTGCCGTTGATTTGGATAACGTGAAAAATATTATTGGTACTTTTAGTTTGCCGATAGGTGTTGTTATTGATGTTGTTACTTTAGAAACTTTGCCAAAAAGAGAGTTGATTGCTGCTTTTTCCGAAATTATCAAACACAGCATCATTGATAGCAAAGACCATTTTGATCTGGTGACCGCCAAAAAACCAGAAGAATTTAATCAGAAAGAGTTGGTCAAAATTGTGAAAAAATCAGTCCAGTTGAAACAGAGAATTGTCCAAATAGATTTTAAGGAAATAACAGGTTTAAGAAGAATAATTAATTTTGGTCATACGATTGGTCATGCGATTGAAACTCTATGTTTGAAGAAAAACAACTCTCTTCTTCATGGCGAAGCGGTTGCGATTGGAATAATCGGAGAAAGCAAATTGGCCGAGCTGATGGGCTTGTTGTCAGAAAAAGATTTTCTTGCCATAGAAAAAGCCATTGATCATGCTGGTTTGCCAACGAGAATAAAAGATCTATCGGTTGAAGATATTTTACAAGTAATGTCTTTTGATAAAAAAAATATCAGCAAGAAAATTTTATGGAGTCTGCCGAAAAAAATCGGTCAAGTTATTTTTAATGTCGAAGCGCCGAAAGAGTTAATAATTAAAGCTATTGAACAAATAAAAACATGAAAATCCTTGTCATCAACGGTCCAAATTTAAATATGTTAGGCAAGCGTGATCCGGCAAAATACGGGACGATTACTTTGCTGGAAATTAATAAAGAGTTGAAAAAAATGGCAGAAAAATTAGGTTGTCAACTGGAATTTTTTCAATCTAATCATGAAGGCGCCATTATTGATTTTTTGCAGAAAGAATCGTCACGAGAAGCTGATGGAGTATTGGTTAATCCCGGCGCTTTGGTTCGTTATGCTTATTGTTTTCGTCAGGCATTAATTGATTTAGGTAAATCGGTGATGGAGATTCATATGTTAGACATCAATAAAACCGGGGTCAATAAAAAAGTTAATGTTTTGGAAGATGTTAGAATCGGTCAGGTGACTGGATTAAAAGAAGATAGTTATTATGAAGGATTAAGACAGTTAGTAAAGTTAATTAAAAAAATATGAAATTTCTAAGAGTAAAAAAAAGTCAAGACATCAGAGGAGAGATAAAAATGCCAACCTCAAAACTCCATTCATTTCGGGCTTTAATCTTGGCTAGTATGGCTGATGGAATTTCTTTTATTAGAAATCCCAAACTAAGTAACGATTGGCATGAAGCAGTTAAGGCAATGCGGATGTATGGAGCAGAGATAGAAGAAATAAAACCACAAGTTTTTAAAGTCAAAGGAGTGGCAGGAAAACTAAAAGTTCCCAATGATGTTATTAATGTCGGTAATTCAGGAACGATGCTGTTTTTTATTTCTGGTGTGGCCGCCGCCTGCCAAGGACGGTCTGTTATTACCGGCGACGAATCAATTCGTACCTTAAGAAAAGTTTCTAAAAACTTATTTGAACCTTTTAAAAAACTAGGCGTAGAGATTATTTCTACAAAAAACGATGGTATGGCGCCTTTGGTTATAAAAGGAAAGGTCAATGGAGGTATCGCTCATATGGATGGCACTGGTTGCCAACCAGTCTTTAGTGTTTTGATTGCTTCGGCTTTTTCCAAAAAACCAGTAGAAATTTTTGTCAGAAATCCAGGCGAAAAAGCTTATATTGACTTATTATTATTTTGGTTTAATAAGGTTGGTTTAAAGTTTGAAAATATTAATCACGAACGTTATAAATTTCCTGGAAATCAACTACCAAAAGCTTTTGATATTGCCATTCCTTTTGAGTGGTCAGCCCCCGGCTACCCTTTGTTGGCGGCCATTATTACTGAGAATTCGGAAATTAAAGTTAAAGGAATGGATTTAACTGATCCTTATGGCGATAAACAGGTGATTTATATTTTGCAAAAAATGGGAGCAGACTTAAAAATTGAGAAAGATTGTTTAACAGCCAGATCAAGTCAGCTACATGGCATTGAAGTTGACATGAATGCTTTACCTGACCAGGTGCCAACGATTGCGGTCGCCGCCTGTTTTGCTAAAGGAAAAACAGTGATTAAAAATGTTTTAACAGCTCGTTGGAAAGAGTGTGATCGGATAGTGGCTGTTTGTACAGAATTAAAAAAAATGGGAGCAAAAATCACGGAAAAAGAAGATGGTTTGATCATTCATCAGGACGGCAGTTGGAAATTAAAAGGCGCAGATATTAATGGTTATTACGATCACAGAATGGTAATGGCTTTTGCCGTCGCCGGTTTAGCGATTGAGGGGGAAACAATTATTTCCGACGCTCAGATGGTGGAAAAATCGTTCGACAGCTATATTCCAGAAATGATCAAAGCAGGAGCCAATTATGAATTGATTGAAAAATAAATATGGAAAATATTGTTTTAATCGGCATGAAAGCCTGTGGAAAAAGTACGGTCGGTAAACTTTTAGCACAAAAATTAGGCATGGATTTTATTGAACTTGATCAAGAGATCGAGAAGGTTCATTTGATGAACAAAAAAGAAACACTTGGTTTTCGGGAAATTTTTAAAAAACACGGAGCGATTTATTTTCGTCAATTAGAATCAGAGACTTTAAAAAATATTTTTCAAGAAAAAAAGACTAAAAAATTTGTTCTTAGCTGTGGTGGAGGAACACCACTTGATGAGAATAATCAAAAAATTATTAAAAGTTTAGGCAGAGTGATTTTTTTGGACGCTGATAAAATGGTTTTATTGCCTCGAATTTTAAAGCATGGCATTCCGGCATTTTTTCCTATGCCATCTGATCCAAAAAAATCACTTGATGAACTTTTGGAAAAAAGACGACCAATTTATAAAAAAGCCGCTAATCAAATTATTAGTTTTACCAGCGAATCACCAGAGAAACTGGTAGAGAAAATTATATGAAGATCAATGGTGAAACGAAACTGATCGGATTTTTCGGATCAACTTATAAAACCAGCAAGATGTATGCGATGTACAATGCTGCTTTTAAAACTTTGGGGCTTAACTATGTCTATATGCCTTTAGTAGTCAAAGATCTAAAAAAAGCAGTTGAGGGAATTCGACATCTTGGTATTAGTGCCGTCGGGGTAACGATTCCGTATAAAATTGAACTGATTCCTTTTCTTGACGAACTGGATGATAATGCCAAAAGAATTGGAGCCGTCAATGTCGTCTTAAATAAAGACGGGAAATTAATTGGCGGTAATACTGATGGTGAAGGAGGAGTAATGGCATTAAAAGAAAAAACCGAGGTCAAAGAAAAAAAAATTATTCTTTTGGGAGCGGGTGGAGCGGCCCGGGCTTTGGCTTTTGCCATTAAAGATGAAGGAGGGGAGTTGATGATCTTAAACCGGACAGTCAGCGAAGCTGAAGAATTGGCGAAAGCAGTTGGATGTCAATCTGGTGGACTGGAAAAACTGTCAGAGTTGATACCGATCACTGATATTTTAATTAATAGTACCTCGGTAGGAATGGCACCTAATATTAATCAAACTCTTGTAGATAAAAAACTTTTTCACAAAAAATTAACTGTAATGGACATAGTCAGTAATCCAAGAGAAACTAAACTTTTGAAAGAAGCTAAAGCAGTTGGTTGTCAACTTGTTTTTGCTGATAGAATGTTATTGTGGCAGGGAGTATTAAAATTTAAACTTTATACCGGTATTGAACCACCGGTTGAGGTGATGGAAAAAGCTTTGAAAGAAGCAATTTAATATGGCAGGAAATACTTTCGGACAACTATTTCGCGTGACGACTTTCGGCGAGTCCCATGGCGGAGTGGTTGGTTGTGTGGTCGACGGCTGTCCGCCAGGCTTAGAAATTTCCGTTGAAGATATTCAAAAAGACTTAGATAGAAGAAAACCCGGGCAAAGTAAAATCACCAGTCCCCGTCGGGAAGAGGATGAAATTATGATTCTATCAGGTGTTTTTGAGGGGAAAACAACTGGAACGCCGATTATGATGATGGTCAAAAACAAGGACGCCAGGCCGGAAGATTATGAAAAATTAAAAGATGTTTTTCGTCCTTCTCATGCCGATTTTACGTATGAAAAAAAATTTGGGTTTCGTAACTGGCAGGGGTCGGGTCGGGCCTCAGCTAGGGAAACTTTAGCTCGGGTAGCCGCCGGCGCCATTGCCAAAAAATTCCTGAAAGAAAAATTGAGAATTGAGTTTTTGGCGTTTGTTGAACAAGTTGGTGAAATCA
>CAZJKY010000042.1:0-6203 GCA_964546915.1 uncultured Gammaproteobacteria bacterium
ATTAATTTCAGTTGGAAAAAGATTTTAGGAAAAATTTCTGATTCTAATAATTTATTTTCTTCTGGTAAAAAGTCTTTTAAAACATAAGTCTCGCCGTCAACCCAGGCTGTTGGTTTTCGAGTATCAACACCAATTCTCACCCGCCAGAAATCTTTGGTTTTCAGATGATTTTCAATCGATTCTAAACCGTTGTGCAGTTGCGGACCGACCCCAAATTGGATATGAAATTTGCCCAGGGGACTATCTAAATCATCGTGGGCGATGATTAAATTTTCAGTTTTTATTTTATAAACAGATAACAACTTGAGTGCGGCCGCACCAGAGTTGTTCATGAAGGTAGTCGGTTTAGCTAAAACAATTGTTTCATTGTTCGACTGCTTGTCCGTCGAAGCTTTAGCGAAGTCGGATTTCATTGTTATAAATAATTTCTCTTTTTTAACAATAGAGCAATGAAGCAATGAAACAATGAAGTCAACAAACATGTGTCCGACGTTGTGCCGATTGTTTTCATATTTCTTTCCAGGATTGCCGAGGCCAACAATAAGTATCATAGAGAAATTATAATGTATTTTGTGATATATTTATTTTAAGAAATAACAAATATTAAATAACAAACATCAATTGAATTTTAAATATCAAATAACAAATGTTTTAAACATTTAATATTTATTATTTGTTATTCAATTGTTATTTATTATTTGTTATTAAATATTCATAGGTTATGTCAAATTACATTCATGACATAAGCAAAACCCACTGGATGGTCAGCAATCCTGACCGTTTGAGTCGCACCGGTATGGACGGTAAGCCTTTCCGTTGTCCGTTTTGTCCTGGCAACGAAGTCGATACGCCGCCGGAAGTCTATCGAGTGGGTGAGGGAGAAGCCAATAAACCGGGTTGGAAAATTCGTGTCGTTCCCAACATGTTTCCGATTACCGAAACTCACGAAGTAATTATTCATTCACCTGATCATAATAAAAATGTCGAAGAGCTATCTCACGCGGAAGTTGAGGAAATTATTAAAACTTATATTAATCGGTTTAATTATTTAAAAAATAAAGGCAAAGTTTTTATTTTCTGCAACCAAAGCCTATCGAGCGGGGCTTCATTAATTCATTCACACTCGCAGATTACTGTTGTTCCCAATGACATTCCAACCGATACTTTAGCAGTTCAACCAATAGTCAACATAGTTGAACAAGTGGAGGAGTTTGTCAGTTACTGTCCGGAATATTCAGAGTGGACATATGAGATATGGATTAGGGAGACCATACAACTGCGTCAGTTGGATGAGGCTAATACTGGAGATTTGGCAAAGATTTTACAGTCTTCGATAATTAAGTTAAAAAAAATTCATGACAAAAATCCTCATTATGCAAAAAAACCGTTCGGGTATAATTTTTATATTTTCGTGCCTAGTCACCCTAAGGGTGTCCAGGTCCAGGCACAAGATTGGTACTTAAGAATTATTCCCCGTTTTTCCGAGCGGGCAGGGTTTGAGCTGTCAACAGGGATAATGGTCAATTCAGTTTCTCCGGAAAAAGCCGCAGAAAAACTTAAACAACAATAAAAAAACGAACGTTAAAAAAATCCCCTTAATTGCTATTGATTTTGATTCAAAGATATTGTTATAGTGATTATTATGGATCAGAATTCTGCTGTGATTGATGAAAAATTAAAAAGCGAAATGAAAAAAAAATTAGTTGACCGTCTGATTTTTGGACTTCGAGAAAAAAAATTGACAATTCCACAAATGAAATCCTCAGCTCAATTTATTCTTGATAAAATCGATAAACTAAACGATTTGTCTTCTTTAATTTTATTTTTAGATGAACTAAAAACTAAATGGCCAGTTTATGATACGGTTTATACATCATATAAATATTTATTAAATCAAAAAAAGGAAGAAGAATTAATAAAGAAACTTACCACTTATATTAAAAGTTCTCCTCAAATATAATGCCAGACGCCACATCATTAAGTCCGGAAATGGCTAGAGTTGCTCAAGAGGCAATGATAAAAGGTACTAAAGCAACAAATACTGAAGCACAGGAACTTGCAGATTCATTATCCAAGCAGATATCCGCAGAACAAGTATTACAAACAGCTGCTTCAACACCTGATTTTGAAAATGGAGCATCTGTAATTGATAGAAATACTAGTAGGAAAGACAAAGAAAGTAAAACCATTAGAGATAGTGAAGAAGACAAGGCAAAAAAAGCCGGTGATGCAGCAGCAAAATATGCCAAAGAACTCTATTTAAAAGGTTATGAAAATATGACTCAAGATGGTAAAAATTATGTTCAAGATAAAGTAGCGGCTAATTTATTAAATCATCCTGCTCTTAAAGATATGTTTGCTAACTTGCCCGGAGGAGCAAATACAGCAAAATTTTGGTCAGAAAATATGGCCCGTCGATTTTTAAAAGATCCAAGGTATAGAGACTCAATGGCAAAGTTAGTATCAGGTCAAATGGGCGTAGATAAAATCATTGAAGATGTAGTTAGTTCACTTCAAGTAGAAGTGGATAATATGACTGAAGAGAAAGGAAAATTAGATAAAAGAAAAGGAGAATTAGATACAGATATCGAAAGATGGGAAAAAGAGATTAAAGAACATAGTGAATCAATAACAGATGCAGCAGGAAGAGAGGGAGATGTACATAAAAAAATAACAAACTTAAGAGAAAAGGCAAAAGGCATTAGAAAAGATATAGAGGTTGTAGAGCGTGATAAAGATCCCATACAGGAAGAAATAGATCAATTAACAGATGATCTAAAAGATTGGAGATATGAAAGAAAACATGGAAATGCAACGCAAAAAGAAAAAGCTCAACATGAAATTGAATCTTTAAATAGCGATTTAAGTGGGGCAAAAGCTCGATTGAGAGAAAAACAACAACTAATACGAGAAAAAGAAATGGAGGCCTCTGGATTAGAAAGAGAAGCTGATTTAAAAGAACAAAATAAAGCACCGTTAGAAACTAGATTACAAGAAGCAAAAAAAGAACGAGATCAAATTGAAGAAAAACTAAATAAATTAACTACTGATCTAATTAAAAATCAACTTGAATTAGCTAACAAAAAAGGTGAAAGAACTCTAAATATGAAAGAGTTTGTCAAGGAATTAGAAGGAGTGTTTGGAAAAGCTGCCAATGAATTATTAGAAGCAGATATGATAAAAGCGGCAGACCATTTACAAAAAATGACTCTTGAGAAAGCGACTAAGGCTACTAATGATAGAGATAAAAAAGTTCTTGAAAAATCAGCGACTCTTTTCTTTAAAGATGGAAAATTAGATAAAGCCAATATTAAAACTTATCGCGATATATTAATGACAGAAGCAACAGAAATTACATTCAAAGATGAAAAAGGAGTCAATCAAAAATTATTACTTAACGGTGCTGAAAAAGCGCTGAATCAATTAATGATAGATTCAGGAATCAATGAAGCCGATAGATATAAAAATTTACAAGATAAAACTTTTGCAGAAACTCAATCAAAAGCGATTGCTAAAAGCATTATAGCTCATAAATTTATGACAAACGGATGGAGTAAAAAAGAGATGCAATTTATTACAGAAAGCACTTGGGGAAAAGGATTAATACATGAGGCATTGCAACAAAAAGATGCTATTAAAGCTGAAATTAATGAAGCTTTTGGAAAAAATAGTAAATTATTTAAATCAGGAGAGTGGTTAAAAGGTAATTATGGTTGGCTTATTGCAATAATAGCCATACTTATTGCTTTAGGAATATTCAAATTTATGCATTAATATAATATTCTTAAACCTTTGAAATGTAAAAATTGAGAAAACTACCCGTGAACCGCGATGGGTTCAGGGCTTCGCAAAAATCTCACCGGAAAAATTGTCTAAAAAAGAGTGTGAAAATTGGTTGAAATTCGGAGAAAAAAGAAGTATACTTATTTTCATATGTCAGATAAAGATAAAAGCAGAGCAATTATTTTGATTGAAAAACTCCGTTTAGTTGAGACAGAGATTTTTAAGCTGGGTTCAAAATACGGGGTAAAGACCGTAGATGAACTAGATCGATTAATCAATAAAGGCAATTTGAGTGAAGAAAAAGTCGGTGAGGATCTTTTTGCTTTTGACTTTTTAGTTAAAGAAAAGGAACAACTAGAAAAAGAAACAAAGTCGCTTTCGATTAATAAAGCTGATATATGGAAAAATTTGCAAAATTTGCTCGAATTGCCGAAATTGAATTTTCGGACATAGTCTTATCTACTCAAAATCTAAATCATAAGTTAAGGATCTATCTTAGTGACAAAAGTTTTATTGATTTTTATTTTACTACTACGGTGAAAGTTCAACGCTTTTCCATCCATTGGGAAAGACAGCATCTTGATAAAACAATCTATCGGTTAGATAATATTCCTGATAAAAAATGGAGAAAAATAAGCACTTTCCCTTTTCATTTTCATGATAAAAGTTATAATAATGTTAAAACAGCTCCATTTAAGATTGATAAAAAATCAGATTTAGAACTACTCTTTAGAGAATTTCTTACATTTGTTAAAAAAAATAAGTTTATTCCCACCTCTGAGACGTAAAAATTGAGAAAACTACAAAAATCTCACCGGAAAAACTTCATAAAAGTATTTTTTTTGGTAAGATAAAGTTATATGATAGGAGAAGGAGAGGCTGATGTAATGACAAAACCGGCGGATTTTAAAATGGCGCCTGAAGTATCAGAACAAAGAAATTTTACTTCTTTACCGGATTTTGGAAAATCAGATATTACTGAGCCGCCAAAATATGAAGAGCAATCAATGGCAATTCCGCCTGGTATGCCGCCTGAATTAAAAAAGGTGATGGAACAAATTCAAGCGGAAGCGGTAAAAGGTAAAGAACAAGCGGAAGTTTTGCCACAAGTTAAAACAAAAAAACCGCAAGGATTTTGGGCGAAAATATTAGAGTGGTTTAGAAATTTATTTAGGTGGAACCCCCTGCATAAAACGCAGGGCACCACTTGATACAGGGCTTCGCAGGGGGCGAAACCCTGAACCGTCCCGACTGAGTCGGGATTGATTCATGGGTAAAGTCTGTCAATTTCAACTATAAAATAATTTTTCACAATAATATTACCATCTTGACACGATCGTACTAAGATGGTAAAGTAGAAATATGACTAAAAAAAATAAAAATAACTTTAAATATGGGGAGCTAACAAAAGGAATTTTGATGTATTTTGCTGAGAGTATTATGGCAGGATATTCGTCTATCCAACAGCGAAAAGGAGCAAATCTTTCACTATTAATTGATAATTTAGAAGGATTGTTAAAGACGATAAAAAATAATCAGGCCAAAAAAACTAAGGTTCTACGGGTTTTAAAAAATCTAGAAAAAAAAGAAATTATTGATTTAATAGAAAAAGATAATCAAGTTCTGGTTTATCTAAAAGACAAAAATCATCCAAAGATAGTAGAATATTCGATAAAATCGCTTTTAAGTTTTAAGAAAAAAAATAAGAAATGGGATAGAAAATGGTTTTTAGTTTTTTTCGATGTACCGGAAACTCAAAGAAATAAACGAGATTATTTAAGAAAATTTTTGACTCAATTAGGTTTTTATCAATATCAAAAAAGTGTTTATATTTTTCCTTATGAATGCGAGAAAGAGGTAATCTTAATTAAGAAGATTGTTGAAGGTGCAAAATATATGAAATATATAATTGCCGAAAAAATTGAAGATGAGGCGATAGTGAAGAGATATTTTAACTTGAATTAAAAATTAATTATTACAATCTTGATACGATCGTAATGAGATGGTTATTATAGAATTGATCAGGCAAGCGTCAGGCGGGTTCCACTCCAAGCAATCGAAGAACGACTTCTTTGCGGTAGCGACGGTCGCCGCGGGAGTTTATTCTGATAGCAGGCAACTTACCTTTTTTGCCCCAGCGTTTGATGGTTAACGGAGAAATTCTTAAAAGGTCAGCCACTTCGCGGATAGTCATTAAGTCAGGTAAATCGGACAGTGATACTTTGGTAGTTGATTTGTTCTTGAGTGACATGGTTTGCATTATATAAAGTCAAAAGGAAGAAGTCAAATGGCAAAGGCTTATCTGTATTTTTTATAAAACGAAAGAATATCATTAGCATATTTTTCACATGTTGCATTTTGACATGGGTATGTACCGCTTACGTGTTTTGCTGCTGCAGTATTAACAACATCATCTGACC
>CAZJKY010000043.1:0-6136 GCA_964546915.1 uncultured Gammaproteobacteria bacterium
ATTCTTGTTTGCACGCCGGTCGTCGAAGTAGGAATTGATATTCCCGGAGCGACGACTATGATTATTGAAGGAGCAGAGCGGTTTGGTTTGGCTCAACTTCATCAACTGCGCGGCCGGGTTGGACGATCTAACATTCAATCTTACTGTTTTCTCTTTACGGAAAATCAAACCGAGAAAATAAAAAACCGCTTGGAGTTTTTCAGTAAAAATAATTCCGGGGTAAAATTAGCCGAATATGATCTTAAGAATCGCGGCGCCGGAAATATTTTTGGGACAGAACAACACGGATTTGTTAATTTAAAAATTGCCTCGCTAACTGATTATGAATTAATTAATAAAACGAAAAAAGCAGTTGAGTACTTTGTTGGGAAATATAACGTCAAAGATTGGGAGGAACTAAAAGAGAGGGTAAAAAAATATAAAAGAGGACAGATTTCGAGGGATTAAAGACAGTCTTAATTAAGACTGTCTTTATTTAAACGAGCTCGTCAGATTGTAGATCGGTGTAATCACTGACATGACTAAGAAACCAACACCGGCGCCCAGGAAAACTAATATTAATGGTTCGATTAAAGTCGTCATTGTTTTGGTCGCCATTTCCGACTCCATCTCAAAATATTTTGAGAGTCTAAGAAGAGTGTCATCTAAGTTGCCCGTTTGCTCACCCACCAGACTCATCTGAACTAAAATCGGCGGAAAGATTCCTTCCTGCTCCAAAGCCATACCCATTGACTGACCTTTTTCTACCTTCTGGCTGACCGTCAAAAACGCCTGTTGATAAATTGAGTTGTCAGTCGAATCAACAACGATTGATAGAGCGTCAAGAATGGAAATTCCTGCGGCAATGAGAATTGCCAAAGTTCTCGTTGACTCGACTAAAGCGGAAATAGAGATAATGTGGCCAAAAACCGGCAGCTTCAGGAGAAATTGGTCAAAGGATTTTTTCCCGGCTTTGGTGGCTAAATATTTTTTTGCAAAATAAAAACCAACCACAATCAAAACCAATACTAAAGGCCAAAACTTGGTAGAAAAGTTAGATATACCAATCAAAATCTTGGTTGATAAGGGCAGTTCAACATTAAAGTCTTTATAAAGACCAAGTAATTTTGGTAAGACAAAAGTAACCATAATAAACATAACAACAAACATACCGATAACAACGATCATTGGGTAGACAAGAGCGCCTTTAAGTTTGCTTTTAAACTCTCGCTCCTTTTCCAGATTATCAGCCAGTCGAAGAAGAATTTCACCCAACTTTCCCGAGGCTTCGCCGGATCTGACTAAAGAAATATATAGATTGGAAAAGTTGTTTTTATAATCTTTTAAAGCGACGGAAAAAGAAGATCCTCCTTTAATTTTTTCATCAATTGCTTCAATCATTTTTCTCAGTGGCAGTTTAGTCGTCTGTTTTTTCAAAATTTCCAAGGAGTCGATCAAAGTCAAGCCGGCGTTGAGCATAATCGCCACCTGCCGGGTAAAGTTAACAATATCATTAAAATTCACCTGTTGGGTTAAAGTATCAAGAAAACTTAGATTTAATTTTTTAACTTTTTCGACCGAGACAGGAAAATAACCGTTTTTTTGCAGATAGTCAATCACTTCATCAGAACTAGTCGCCTCAATCTTTTTTACAATAGTTTTTCCGTCTTTTAAAGCCTTGTATTGAAAGAACATATTATCTTATAAATTTTTCCAACTCTCGGGGTCTGATGGCAAAGGAAAAAGCCGTCTCTTTGGAAATAATACCGGCTTGATAGAGATTGAGAAGACTTTTTTCAAATAGAAGTAATCCCTCGCTCTCCGATGTCTCAAGAATATTACTGATTAGATAAGTTTTTCCCTCCCGAATACTGTTTGCAACGGCTGGGGTGTTAACTAAAATCTCAACTGCCGGCACTCGATCAATAGTATTTTGTTTAGGTAGTAATCTTTGAGAAACTACCATTTTTAGTACTGTTGCCAGCTGATTTTTGACTTGATTTTGTTGATGAGGGGGAAAAACGTCAATAATCCGGTCAATTGATTCCGGAGCTGAGTTGGTATGTAAGGTGGAAAAAACCAAGTGACCGGTCTCGGCTGCGGTTAAAGCCAAAGAAATCGTCTCAAAGTCACGCATCTCACCCACTAAGATTACATCAGGATCTTCTCTTAAGGCTGATTTTAAAGCTACGCTCCATGAATGAGTATCTTGATGAAGCTCTCTTTGCGAAACAACTGATTTTGATTTTGGATAAACATACTCAATTGGGTCTTCAATAGTAATAATATGTTTGGCATGTTTTTGATTAATTTCATTGATAAGAGAAGCAAGAGTGGTGGATTTACCCTCGCCGGTCGGGCCGGTCAGTAAAACTAATCCTTGACGAAAATCAGTACATTGATGTAAAAAGGCCGGCAGAGACAACTGCTCTAAAGTTCTGATCTTTGCTTGAATTAAACGAAAATTGCCACAAAGTAATCCCTGTGCATAATAAAGATTAACCCGGTAACGACTACCGTTTAGGCTATAGGCCAAATCAATTTCCCGATTAGCCGATAAAATTTCTTTTTGTTCTTGATTTAAAAAAGAAAATAACATTTTTTCCGAGTCTTCCGGGGTAATGATTTTTAGAGTAGTCATCTGAAATAACTCTCCACTTACTCTGACCGTCGGATAATAACCCGGCACCAAATGAAGATCTGAAGCCTTTTTATCAATCGTTAATTGTAAGAGCTGAGATAAATCCATAGTAATTAAATTCTAAATAATAAATTCCAAGTTCCAAATAAATTTTAAATAACAAGCACTAAATACTAAACTGTTTATAATTCATCATATAATATTTATTATTTATTATTTATTATTTATTTGTGATTTGTAATTTAGAATTTAGTATTTTTGATTATGTTTCTGCCACTCTAAGTACCTCCTCCATCGTCGTTATGCCATCAAGAACTTTTAAATAACCATCTTCAATCATTCTAATAAATCCTTCTTTTTTGGCGGTTTCTTCAATTATTTCGGCTGATTCTTGACGCAAAACATGCTGATTAATAGCCGTCGTCACTTTAAGAATTTCAAAAATAGCGATTCTTCCCAAATATCCGCTTTGATTACATTCCTGACAACCTTTTCCTTTACTTAAAGTTACTGGGCTGGTTTCAAACTTTTTAGGAAAAAGCGGCCCCAAAACCGATTTCATATTTGCGGTTACTTCCGGCGAGGCTTGATAGGAAACTTTACAATAAGGACAAATCTTCCGAGAAATCCGTTGAGCAAGAATGGCGGTAAGAACCGAAGCGATTAAAAACGACTCTGCCCCTAAGTCAATTAAACGGGGGATGGCGGTCGCCGCATTATTGGTGTGCAGAGTGGAAAAAACCAAATGACCGGTCAAAGCGGCCTGAATCGCCAACTGAGTTGTCTCCTTATCTCTCACTTCTCCAACCAGAATAATATTAGGATCTTGACGCAAAAAAGCTCTTAAACCGGTCGCAAAAGTCAACCCGGCTTGAACATTAATCTGCGCCTGATTAATACCGGCAATCTGATACTCAACCGGGTCTTCAAGAGTAACAATATTAACCGTCGGTTTATTTAAACGGGAAAGAATTGAGTAAAGAGTAGTGGTTTTTCCGCTGCCGGTCGGACCGGTAATCAAAATAATTCCATAAGGTTTGGCAATCGCCTCTTCCAATTCTTTTAAGTGCGGCCCGCCAAAACCCAAATCAGTCAAAGAGGGAATTCCGCCGGTTTTTTTCAAAAGTCTCATCACCACTTTTTCGCCAAAGACAGTCGGTAAAGTGGAAACACGTAAGTCAACTTCATCATTTTTAGACCTAAAAGTAAACCTACCATCTTGAGGGATTCTTTTTTCATCAATTTTCATCTCGGATAAAATCTTAATTCTGGAAACTAAAGCCTCATGAATTGTTCTTGGCAAAGATAATTTTTCTTGAAGGATGCCATCGATCCGGTAGCGGACTTTGGTCCTGGTTTCCTCAGGCTCAATATGGATATCAGAAGCCCTGCCTTTGACGGAAAAATCCAAAATCGTTGAGACAATCTTGGCAATCGGCGCTTGCTGCAGCTGAATGTTACCCATTTGAGTCTCTTTATGAAGATCAGGCAAATATTCTTTTAAGGCGTCACGAACTTCCGGAGACAGTCCTTGACTGTAGGAAAGATCAATCATCTTTATAATTTGTTCTTTATCGGCTAAAGTCAAAATAATTTTTTTATTGGTTTTTTTCTCCAAAAAATCAATGATAGTCGTATCAAAAGGGTCTTCAGTAGCAATATAAATTGCTGATTCTTTTGGGTCAAAACGATAAGGAATAATTTCGTAACGGCGGTTGATTGATTCCGAGATTAAACCTACAGCCTCGGAGTCAATCGGAGTTTTATCCAAATCAACATAAGCAAGCTGTTCTATTTCTGCCCGGGCTTTCACAATCTCGATCCGAGGCAGATGGGAAAATTGATAAAGATAATCAATAATAGATAGATTTTTTTGCAGGCTGGCCACCTCAAACTGATTAGCTTCAGTCTTAGTAATCTGTTGATTTTTTATCAATTGATCGAATAATTGTTTTGGAGTAATGTTCATTAATTTAACTATATATGAAAATTATGCTAAAATGCAAGAATAAGTTAAATAAATCCTAAATTATAAATAACAAATCACAAATAAATCATAAATATTAAATAATAAATTCTAAACTGTTTAGTATTTAATGTTTATTTTTTAGATTTTATTTGGAACTTGGTATTTAATATTTAGAATTTTTCTATGATTCCTTTACTACTCATCTCCAATGACGATAAACTAATTAATGCTTATGTAAATAAACTCAAACAAGATAATATTTTTTTTGAAATCACTCCTTCAACTAAAGAGTATTCGATTGATGATATTAAAAGTTTAATAAAAGAAACCAAAGTCTTTCATCCAAAAACCCGTATTTATTTTCTTGCCAATTTTCATCTATCGTCTATTCCTGCGCAAAATTCTTTTCTAAAGTTACTGGAAGAACCGCCGACTAATGTCCAGTTTATTTTAACGACTTTAAACAAAAATAGTTTATTGCCAACGATTATTTCCCGGGTTAAAATTATTAAATTGCGGGGGAAAGAAACACAAAATGTTGTAGGGGCGCAATTTATTGCGCCAGAGATTGAAGGTTTGATAAATCAAACCACAACAAAGATACCGTTATTGCAATTTAAAATCATAGACAGGGAATCGGCAAAAAATATTCTTCTGCAAATTATCGTTTTTTTTAGAGAGAGACTGGAAATTGACAAAAATTCTCCTCTAATAATTAAAGAAATTATCCGCCTCAAAGCTCTTTTGGAAAACAATAATCTAAATCCGCAGTTGACGATTGATCAGGTGTTGATATTTATATATAAACAATATAAGATGAAAGAAAATATCAAATAACAAATGATAAATAACAATTGAATAACAAATATCAAATATCTAATGTTTAAGACATTTGTTATTTATTATTTAAAATTCAATTGATGTTTGTTATTTAAAATTTGTTATTAGTATGAAAAGAGCATTCACGTTAATAGAGCTTCTCGTCGTCATCGCCATCATCGGCAGTCTTTCTGCATTGTTTTTACCAAACTTTATGGCGGCCCGCGAACGGGCCCGTGATTCGCAAAGAAAGTCTGATTTGAAACAAATTCAAAAAGCTTTTGAACTATATAAACAGGATCAAGTCGATTCGTCTTTTCCAAACACCTTGCCAACCGCTAATCAATGTTGGCCAGTAGGTTGCGCAGGAAATATTTATATGAATAAGTTTCCCGCAGATCCACAAGGTGGAGCTTATGGCTATGATCATACGGTAGGTACGCAGACTTACAGTCTTGTTGCATGTCTTGAAAATATTGCCGATCCCGATGGAGTTACTTGTCCTGTTCCAGCAGTTGTTACTTGCGCCGCACCGAAAAAATGTTATATAGTTAATCAACCATGAAAGAAATATCAAATATCAAATATCAAATATCAAAGATGAGGAAATCCTTTACTTTGCTTGAAATGCTCGTTGTTATTGGCATCATTGCCATATTGGTTAGCTTGGGATTTGCTTCGTATTCAACAGTTCAAAAAAAAGCCCGTGATGCCAAAAGACAAGGAGA
>CAZJKY010000044.1:0-5960 GCA_964546915.1 uncultured Gammaproteobacteria bacterium
CCCCCTGACCTGATTTCAAAATGTAAGTGCGTCCCGGTTGATCTTCCGGTTAAACCCATCACCCCAATTTGCTCGCCTTGAGTGACCGAGTCGCCCGCTTCAACCGCGCAAGAAGAAAGATGAGCGTAAAGAGACTGATAGCCGTTGCCGTGATCAATCATGACATTGCATCCATATCCATAAGTAGTACAGCCTGCATAAGTGACAGTTCCTGAATCAGCGGCTATTACCGGCGGAGCACTCGAATTAGCAATATCAACCGCCATATGGTACCAGACCGGATATTGGGTGATAGACCCTGAAGTCGGCCAGATAAAGTTGGATGAACCCTTTACGCCGGCTTGGATTGAAGCAATAAACTGGTAAGCTGGTTTTTCCGGTTCAATCGTTCCGTCAGGCACATACAAAGTCTGGCCGGCAATCAAAGAAAAAGTATCTAAATCATCAAAACTGTTGAAAGGAAAGTTCAAGATATTCTGAGCATTGGTGTGATATTTTTTAGCAATTGTGTAGATTGTTTCTCCTGAAGCCACTTTATGAACAACACCGGTGACCGGCGGAATCTTTAAAACTTGATTAGGTTTAATTAAATCAGTCTTTAAATTATTAGCCCATTTAATCGTGTCAACCGAAATATCAAATCTTTTGGCAATTGAAGCTAGTGTCTCACCACTTTTAACCGTATAGTTCTCTACTTTATCACGCGGCTTAACGGAAAAAACCGTTGAAAGCGAACCGGCGTAAGGATTGTAGGAAACCACCATGGCTTGATAATTATTATTTTGATTATTGAATGACTGTAAAAATGGGGCATTTTCGGCAATAATCGGGCCGCCAACAATCGCTGCGGCTACAATCATCAAAAAAGAAATATTTAAAAAAGATGACGAATATTTACCTCGCTTGACAATTAAAAAGGCAACGATGAGATCCTTAATACCTTCAAATGCCCGCCCCGCACTTAAAAGTCGGGATAAAAAATAATTTCTTAGAAAGACTGCAAACTCTCTTATTTCCATCATAACCAATCCTCTTATTATATCAGAGAAAACGAAAGGGAGTAATTTTTTCACTATAAAAGCTCGACGTTCGAAAAAACTACCCGTCTTCGCTTTTATTTCTTAAAATTAGCCTCATCCAACCTACGAGGTTGTATTTAGGCCGTACAACCTACGAGGTTGTACTGATATATCGATAAATTTATAGCTTCCTAACAATTCATTAGGCTACTTTTGTAGGTTATAAGCAGTAGACAATTATTTATAAATCATAAATACTAAATTACAAGTCACAAATAAATATTAAATTAAAAATTATAAATAATAATGAAAAACTACGATTTAGAAGAAAGAACAATGAAATTCTCTAAAAACATAATTAATTTATGTAAGAAAATTCCATTCAATATGATTAATAAAAGACTTATTGATCAATTGTTAAGATCGGGAACATCAATTGGTGCTAATTACAGAGAAGCTAATGAATGTGATACTAAAAAAGATTTCAAAAATAAAATAAGAATTGCAAAAAAAGAAGCCAGGGAAACTATTTACTGGTTAGAATTATTAATTAACGCAAATCTTAGCCTTAAAGATGAAATGCTTCCATTATTAGATGAAAGTAAACAATTAATGAAAATTCTCGCTTCTATTTACTTAAAAACAATGGGCTAGAGTTTATAATTTAGTATTTAGTATTTTTAATTTATTTGGATCTTGGGATTTATAATTTAGGATTTTTAGTTAAACCATTGCCGCAGTTATTCTCTCAATCGCCACCTCAAAAGCCGCCTGTTTTAAAGGAATTTTCTTCTTTTCTGATTTATCCCAAATCACCCTAAAAGCCCTAATTAACATCTCTTTGAGCTTATTATTTACTTCATCCTCACTCCACCAATATCCGGCTTTTCCCTGAACCCATTCCAGGTAGGAAACCGTTGCGCCGCCGGAATTGGCAAGAACATCAGGAATAATGACAACACCTTTCCTACTTAAATATTCGTAGGCCTCCTCAGTGATTGGACCGTTAGCCAGTTCAAGGATAATTTTTGCCTTGACATTCTTCATGTTTTTCTCATTAATCACATTCTCTAAAGCCGCCGGAACCAAGATGTCAACCGGAAGCTCTAATAGTTCTTCGTTACTGATCGGTCGACCATATTTAAGATCGCAGACCGAGCCGCGGCAGTAACAGCCGGAAACCACTCCTTTTTCTTTTTTACATTTTAAAGTGGTTTCCGGTGATAGCCCGTCTTTGATATAGACGCCTCCTTTTGAGTCGGAAACAGCCACAATCTTAAATCCGGCTTCATGGGCCAGTTTGGCAAAATAATAACCAACATTGCCAAAACCTTGAATCGCTACGCTCAAAGCACTAAATTCTAAATTCGAAGTTCCAAACTGTTTAGACCAAGTCTGACTTGGTTTAGAATTTTTAATTTGAGATTTAGGATTTATTTGTGATTTGGAATTTAGGATTTTGGATTTTAGTTTTTCAAGCAATGCCTGCAAAACAAATAATCCTCCCCGTCCTGTTGCTTCAGTTCGGCCCAAGCTTCCTCCCATAGCCACCGGCTTTCCGGTAAAAGTGGCCGGGCTTTTATAACCTTTAATTTTTTGATACTCATCAAGCATCCAGGCCATAATTTGCGGATTGGTATTAACATCAGGTGCCGGCACATCAATATTTTCACCAATTACATGAGCAATCCTGGCCGCAAAAGCCCGAGATAATCTCTCCAGCTCACCAACTGACAGTTTTTTCGGGTCAACGATAATTCCGCCTTTACTTCCACCATAAGGCAGACCGGCAACCGCGCATTTAATTGACATTAAAGTCGCTAAAGCCTGGACTTCTTCGCGGACAGTCTCCGGATGAAAACGAATTCCACCTTTATAAGGACCTAAGGCGCTGTTATGTTGAATTCTCCAGCCTTTAAAAACTTTTTTCTTACCATTATCCATGGTAATAGTTAAAGCAAACTCGTGACTAAACTCCGGTTCGATCAAACGTTTGATCATTTCCGGATCTAACTTCATTTTTTCGGCAGTTTTTGTGATCAAAGCTTGCGCCGACTCAAGCATCTTCTGGCCTGGGTTAATCATAGGTTTATAATCGTTATAATAATTATAAAATTTATAATGATTATATTTCGTTCAGCCACCGCTCCACCTCCAACGCCGCCTCAACTCCTGTTCCTGCCGCTGTTACTGCCTGTCTGTAATATGGATCAGCGCAATCCCCAGCCGCAAAAACGCCTTTAACCGAAGTAGAACTTCGGTAAACTCCAAATTCTAAATTCCAAGTTCCAAATAAATCCAAATTTTCAAATTTCAAACGTTTAGAATTTTGAATTTGGGATTTAGGATTTATTTGTGATTTGAGATTTAGGATTTGGGATTTAAGTAAATCATTAGCTATTCTATCTGTAGTTATAATATAGCCTTTTTTATCCATCTTAACTTGACCGTTAAATATCTCTGTATCCGGTTTGTGGCCGATGGCGATGAATACGCCGTCAACTGGCAAAATTCTAAATTCTAAGTTCCAAGTTCCAAATAAATTAGAAATTCCAAATTCTAAACGTTTAGAATTTTGTTTTTGAAATTTATGATTTATTTGTGATTTGTGATTTAGGATTTTGGATTTAACTTTTATGCCTGTGACTTTCTTTTTCCCCATTATCTCCTCCACGACCGCATTATAGATAATTTCTATTTTTTTATTAGCAAACACTCGGTCTTGCATAATTTTTGAAGCGCGAAATGAATCACGTCGGTGAATAATATATACTTTTTTAGCAAACTTTGTCAAGGTTAAAGCTTCCTCCAACGCCGTATCTCCTCCTCCAACCACCGCCACCGTCTTATTACGAAAGAAAAACCCATCACAGGTCGCACAAGCCGAGACGCCGTGACCCCGCAATCGCTGTTCTGACGGCAAATTTAACCATAACGCCTTCGCGCCCGTAGCAATGATGATTGCCTGTGTTTTAATTAAAGACTGTCTTCGTACGAAGACAGTCTTTATTGGTTCGGAAAATTCCACCCTTAGTACATTCTCATCCACAATCCTCGCCCCAAACTTCTTTGCCTGATTCCTCATTTTTTCAATCAGTTCAGCGCCTAAAATTGAATCAAAACCAGGATAGTTCTCTACTTCAGAAGTCAAGATTAGTTGTCCGCCAGGCGGCGATCCGGCAAAAACCAAAGGATTAAGGTTCGCGCGTGCCAGATATATGGCGGCGGCCAGACCGGCCGGCCCACCACCTATTATGATGACATTTTCAATCATATTAAAAAATTCTAAATACTAAATTCCAAGTTCCAAATAAATTATAAATTTAAAATTCTAAACATTTTAATGCTTACAATTTGGTATTTAGGATTTATTTGTGATTTGTTATTTAGAATTTAGGATTTCAAAGATTAATGGCTCTTTCCACCATCTTCTCAATCTTTTTACTATCCTCATTTGGTATTAATTTACAGATATCAGATATTACTATTTCTTTAGACAGTCCGTCAATTGCTTTTTTAGCCGCTGATATCTGTTGAAGCACATCAGAGCATTCTCTCTTATTATTAAGCATTTTTTCTATTCCCCTAAGCTGTCCAATAATTCGATTGATTCTTTTTTTGGTATCTTCCATGTCTTTGATATTTGATCTTTAATATTTAATATTTCTTACCATACTGGATAGTAGTATAGAGTATATGAGTTAAGAATGTCAATAGCAAAAATCCTAAATTCTAAATTACAAGTTCCAAATAAACATTAAATAATAAGCACTAAATACTAAACTGTTTAGAATTTATTATTTAATATTTATGATTTATTTGTGATTTGAGATTTATTATTTAGGATTTATTTAAATTATGTAGTTTTATAGTTCCCAAAAACACCATATCAAAGTAGTGGTTTAATGTATCATTCACGCTCCGCGGCTTAAGGAGTCGAGAAATTCCTGGTTGTTTTTGGTTTTTGATAGTTTTTCTACTAAAGCCGTTACTCTTTCTTCTCCGTTTAACAAACTCAGCATTCTTCTTAAAGTATTGACTTTATTCATCGTCTCTTTATCAAATAAAAGCTCTTCATGGCGAGTCCCTGATTTTTCCGCATCAATGGCCGGGAAAATCCTGCGGTCGGCAAACTTCCGATCCAGATGAATCTCCATATTGCCGGTTCCTTTTAGCTCTTCATAGATTAGATCGTCCATTCGGGACTCGGTACCAACTAAAGCCGTGCCAACAATGGTTAAACTTCCACCTTCTTCACAGTTGCGGGCCGCACCTAAGAATTTTTTGGCAGGATACAGAGCTGATGGATCAAATCCACCGGATAAGCTTCGTCCGGTATTGGTGACGGAGAGATTTAACGCTCGAGCTAATCGAGTGACCGAATCCAAAAGAATAATTACATCATAACCGACTTCAACTAATCTTCGTGCTCTATCGAGTGCTAAATTAGCCACTTTTATCTGCTGGCGCGGCGACTCATCAAAGTTGGAAGCCGCCACTTCTCCTTTAATAAATCTTTTAATCTCTGTCACTTCTTCCGGCCGTTCTCCAATCAAAATCGCCATTAGATAAACTTTCGGATAGTTAGTGCCGATCGCCTCGGCAATCTCTTTTAAAAAAGTTGTCTTGCCGGCTTTTGGTTGGGAGACGATTAAAGCTCTTTGTCCAAAACCAACCGGCGCGATTAAATCAATTATCCTTGTTGATAAAACATCTTTAGTTGTCTCTAGTTTAATCTGTTTATTAGGATGAAGCGAAGTTAATTTATCAAAATCTTTTCTTTTAGCGCTTTGCTCTTCAGTCATCTCAATACTATTAATTTTTTTGATAAGAAGCAAGGAATGAAATCTCTCTCCGGCTTTTGGCGGACGGGCTAAGCCTTCAACTTCGTCCCCCCGTCTCAACCAAAAACGACGAATCTGGGAAGTAGAAACATAGATA
>CAZJKY010000045.1:0-5777 GCA_964546915.1 uncultured Gammaproteobacteria bacterium
TTTTTATGAAGAATATTTAAAGATGATCATTCCTAAAGATGGAAAAGCTTTTCCAATCTTAACCTATGATATCTGCTTTGGTGCGTTTATACTATCTGAGGAAAATAAAAGCTTTTCTCTTTTGAAAAATAATATTAATTCAAATAGAAATAAAGTTTCTTTACCAAAAATAAAAATGCCAAAAAAAGAAGTTTTGATTTTTATTGGTTCTTTTGTTGTTTCGTTTTTACTTTTTGTCTTAATCTCAAAATTTAAAATTAATTTTAAACTGCCTACCTTTATGTCCAAATCTAACAAAATCGCTAGCATCTCTCTAACGATTGCTCCACCAACTGCGACTCCAACTCCTAACTTTAAAAAGGAAGAGGTGAAAATAAAAATTCTCAATGGCTCCGGTGTTAAAGGCAAGGCAACGGAAATAAAAGAAATTCTCAAAAATAAAGGCTATGCGGAAATCGTTACCGCTAACGCTGATAACTTTGATTTCAAAATAACCGAGATTCAGGTAAAAAAAGACAAAGCTCAATTAGGAGATATGGTTAAGAATGATCTGAAAGATTATCTCACCTCACCAAAAATCACAGTGTTAGACGATAAAGAAGCCGCTGATCTTGTTTTAATCTTCGCCGCCGACTTCAAATAAGAGAGAATTCGTTTGACATAGATTTTAGAGTTTGTTATATTGTAGTTAATCGCGCCCCTGACTAAAATGTTGGGGGGCATTTTTTTTAATAAACAAATCTGCACTCAATCGGTCGACTGCTTTTTTATATATTCCTCTTTTTGTATCCCAAACCTCTTTACCTAAATGACCATGTGCATAAATAACTATTACTTGCTTATTAGTCTTGATCAATAACTTATATAAAGGTTCAAAATCACCGTCACCTGAAAAAAAGATATAACTTCGATAATTATCTTTAATTAACTCATGGACATTAATTGAAATTTCCATATCAAAGTCACATTTGCGACGAAATACTCTTTGTTTGTTAATCACAGCAATCGTGATATATTTAACAGGCTTAGTAATTATTTTATAACCAATCTTACTAATTACTTTCAGAAAATTGACCGACTTAATGTTATTATCTGTGCCAAAATAAAAATTAATTAATTTAATTTTTTTATACGATTTTAAATATTTATACAATTTCTTCGGATCAACTTCTTTTTTAAGTGACTTTTGCCAACCGTAGACATTAGCCCAATCAATGAAAACAGCAGTTTTTCCTTTTAGCTCAAGCTTAAATTTTTCATTCATACCAAATAACTTATCAGATGTAATTATTTTGTCAGTCGCTTATAACCTACAAAAGTAAGTGTTTAGATTAATAAGACGGTAAAATTTGATCAATAGACATATCTTATTGACGACCGTCTTATAGATAAAACCAAACAAATAAAGTGCAATCAGAAAAGATGTATTACTACGGATAGATAAGAAAGATTTAATAATAGATTTAAATCCTTGGATCAGTTATGAAAGTTTGATAGGCTTCTCCGCTTGTGTCCCATAAATTTTTACTCACTGCTCGAATATTTTGTTTTCTTAGCCGATAAACAAGATCGTCTGAACCTGTTAATATAGTGACGGGCAAATTAAATTTTCTTGCAAACTCTATGGCATATTCCCAATCTGCATCAGGACCAGCTAACTCTGGCATAGCTATGAGATCGGTAAATGTAGCAGTTTTCTTGTGTAAAAGTTTTTCTGCCTGTTCAAATGTGGTTGCAATTTCAAAACTGAAAGGAAGTTTGAGCACACCATCTTTAACAAGACCATTAAGTGAGTTTAACCAATCAACATTATGTTCTATGATTAGAGGATGCCTGTGAGGTAAATTACGCTTTTCTTTTCTTTCGGTGGGCATAACACCAAAATGTTACTCTCTCTCTCTGCCAAAATCAAGCGGATATTTCACATCTACCAGAAGATATAAAACTTTAAATAATTATTTCGATCAAATTGCTTTATAATACTCTATATGGAAACTAATGTTGAACAACTAAAAACCAAATACCAATCAATTTTGAATAAAGCCAATCTTCATGGGAAAAAGGATGAACTAAAAACTTATGAACAACAAAGCTGCGAGCCAGCCTTCTGGCAGGAACCGAAAAAAGCCGGTGAGACAATGAAAAAAATCACTGATTTGAAAAAAGAAATTGAGGATTTGGAAATGATAGAGTTATTGTTGGAAGAAAATCAACTAACAGATGCAGAAAAACTAATTAATAAATATGAAGTAATTCTTTTTCTTTCCGGAACATACGATAAAGGTGGGGCGATTTTTTCTATTCACGCCGGCCAAGGCGGCACGGAAGCAATGGATTGGTCAAGCATGCTCTATCGTATGTACACGCGCTACTTTGAAAGAAAGAGCTGGCGGTTTGAAGAGTTTGACCGGGTGACCGGAGAAGAGGCCGGGATAAAAAGCTCAATTATCAATGTTTATGGAAAATTTGCCTATGGTTATCTAAAAGCCGAAGCCGGTGTTCACCGTCTAGTTCGTCAATCGCCTTTTAATGCTGATAAGCTAAGACAGACTTCATTTTCCTTGGTTGAAGTTTTGCCAATAATTGAAGATAAAGAAATTGATATTAGAGATGATGAAGTTGAATGGGAGTTTTATCGTTCCGGAGGAAAGGGTGGACAAAATGTCAATAAAGTATCAACAGCAGTTAGATTAATTCATAAGCCTTCCGGTATTATTGTTTCCTGCCAAACGGAAAGATACCAGGGAGCTAACCGGGAAAATGCCATGAAAATTTTACGGGCCAAACTTTGGAAAATAGAAGAAGAAAAAAGAGCAAAAACTATGGCTGGTTTCAAGACTGAAACCATGGCTTCATGGGGACATCAAATAAGATCTTACGTCCTTCATCCCTATAAACTTATTAAGGACTTAAGAACTGATTATGAAGAAACTAACACAGAAAGAGTTCTCGATGGAGAACTTGATGGATTTGTAGAGGCTTATCTTAAAATGTCGAAATAAGCAAATAAACAAATGAAGAAATAAATAATCAAATGTATGAATGATTAAATACATTCAATTCATTTTTTCATTTATTTAATTATTTTATTATTTGTTCATTTGATTATTGTATTTATTCCTTAATCTTGTTATCCTAATCCTATATGGAAAATAATAATTTGATTCATACTTTGGAAACAAAAGAAGTTGAAGGTATGCCTTATGTTACTTTTTTTACCTTGATAGCCGTTGCCGTTATTATTGGAGCCGTCTTAAGTTTTGGTTTTTCCCGTTTCAATAAAAAAACTACTAACAACGGTAATACTAAAACTACCGCTCAATCCGCCGGTATCGTTGATAAAAAAACTTTTAAAGATAGCGCTGAAGGAACATTGCGTGAAGGCGGCATTGATGGCGAAGGCAACTTTCATTTGGAAAGACCCGGTGGCGTATCTCAAAACGTTTATTTGACTTCAACTACCGTTGACTTATCAAACTATATTGGTAAAAAAGTCAAGGTCTGGGGCCAGACCTTTCAAGCCGAGAAAGCCGGCTGGTTGATGGATGTAGGATCGGTCGAAATGCAGAAGTAAAATCCTAAATTCTAAATAATAAATCACAAATAAATTATAAGTACTAAATTATAAATTTAAAACAGTTTAGTATTTGGTGCTTATTATTTAGAGCTTATTTGGAACTTGGATATTAGAATTTAGAATTTTTCTTAATGATCACTTTTGACAAAGTCACTAAAAAATTTCCTTTAGGTAATACTGCTCTTAATGAAGTTTCTTTTGAGATTGATGATAATGAATTTATCTTTTTGGTCGGGCCTTCAGGCGCAGGAAAAACTACCATTTTAAAAATGATTACTCAAGAACTCAAGCCAACCACCGGATCAATTATTGTCGACGATCTGGATATTACTGACAAGAATTTTTCCCAGAAAATCAATCTGCGCCGGAAAATCGGAATTATCTTTCAGGATTTTAAAGTTCTTATTGATAAAAATGTTTTTGAAAATGTGGCTGTCAGTCTTAAGGTAATCGGGGCTGATTATTCATTAATAAAATCCGAAGTAAAAAGAGTCCTTACATTAGTCGGTCTTGATGAAAAAGAAAGAGTTTTTCCTCTGCAACTATCGGCCGGAGAACTACAGAGAGTTGCTATTGCTCGGGCTGTCATTGGTGACCGAAACATTATTATGGCCGATGAACCGACTGGCAATCTTGATCCGAAAACTTCCTGGGATATTATGAAAATCTTTAAAAAATTAGAAGGAAAAAGAACGATAATTTTTGCCACACATAATACCGATATTGTTAATTCGTTTCAAAAAAGAGTCTTGGCTTTGAAAGAAGGAAAAATCATCAAAGATTTGAGAAAAGGAGGATATAGCTTATGAATCAAATCTTAACCTCTATTAGAAGAACTCCTTATCAATCGTTATCAGCTTTTTTAATTTTATTCTTTACCCTTTTTTTGTCATTAATGTTGTTTGTTTCTTTAACTTTTCTTTACAGCACTTTAAGCTATCTCGAAACAAAACCTCAAGTAACCGTCTATTTTCAAAATAAGACACCAGAAAATCAAATTTTTAAAGTTCGTGATGAATTAATGAGTTCCGGAAAGGTATTAAATATCAAATATATTTCTAAAAACGAGGCTTTTAATATCTATAAACAACTTAATAAAGATAATCCACTGTTATTGGAAATGGTTTCAGCTGATATTCTTCCTCCGTCACTGGAAATTTATGCGAAAAAACCCATTTATTTACCGGAAATCGCCGAATACCTGAAAAAACAAGGAAATATTGACGAAGTCCAGTATGAAAAAGACATTGTTGATAGGTTATTAGTCTTGACTAATACGATAAGAAAGACGGCTTTGATTTTTTTTAGTTACTTAATCCTTATGTCAATCGTTGTTCTAACGACTACCATTCTTTTTAAAATTGCTCTCAAAGAAAGTGAAATTACTCTTTTAAAATTAATTGGCGCGACTAATTTTTATATTAGAAAGCCTTATATTATGGAAAGTTTATTTTTAGGGATGACCGCCTCTATTTTATCTTTTGGAATTTTTTCTTTACTGGCTCTTTATTTCAATCCATTTTTACAATCATATCTTAAAGGTATCAACTCTCTATCTGTCAACGTATTTAATCACCAATTAACTATTTGGCCCCTTAATTATATTTTCTTTGCCATTGTTTTTGTTTCAACTTTAATTTTTGGAGCTGTTATTGCCTCAGTTGCCTCTTACATTGCTACTAATAAGTACCTTAAAGTATAATTAGATCATGGTTAAGAAAATCCTTATTTTTATCTCTTTATTTTTCTTAGTAATTTTTTCTATTCAGGCCCAAGATACAACTGATCTCCAGAAAAAAATTAACGAATATCAAGAAAAACTGCAACAATTAAAACAACAAAAGAACACTCTATCTTCACAAATTCAATACATGGATACTCAAATTTACTTAACCTCTCTTCAGATACAAGAAACCGAACAAAAAATCATTAATACAGAAAAAGAAATTGGCCTATTAGGATCAAGAATAGAAGGACTGGATCAATCACTTGATTATTTATCTAAACTTCTTATTAATAGAATCGTTGAAGGCTACAAAAAAAAACCATTTTCTATTTTTTCTCTTCTTTTAGACAACAAAAGCGCTAACGATTTTCTCAATCAAGTAAAATATTTAAAAACCGCTCAAACTAATAATCAAAAACTTCTTTATACGGTTCAGGAAACAAAAACTAACTATGAAGAACAAAAAAAACTGCG
>CAZJKY010000046.1:0-5690 GCA_964546915.1 uncultured Gammaproteobacteria bacterium
TGTGTTGGGTGTGTTTGGTGTTGTTTTTGGGGAAATTTCCGATCCTAAAAAAATTATTAACAAATTAAAACAAGTTTCATATGACAAAGAGTTATTTTATTTTTATTCAACCTCAGTTGATTTGTTTATTCATCATAAAATCACTATCCATCTTAATTTTAGAAGAGAAAAAAAGATTGAAAAAATCAATGATAGTATCAAGGAAACATTTAAAATTTCTGAAAATTCAGCAAGATTCATACCACATTTAACCTTGGCTCGTTACAAAATTCCTTCGAAACAACAGTATTTTGTTCTTAAAAAAAGATTAGCAAAAGTGATAGTTGATGTCTCTTTTAAAATAAATAAATTAGTTTTATTTGAAAGTATTCCTATGGGAAATCGATCTGTTTACAAAAAAATCCATACTTTTAAACTTATTTAAACCCACCTTTGTTAAAAATTTCCTAAACTCGTAAGAAAAAACGACATATTAATGAACTACTCCTCAGTAGAACTTCGAGGTATCTAAATGTGTCATTCCCGCGAAGGCGGGAATCCAGACTAAATATACCTTTTCATAATATATCTTCATATAAATCTCTCCATTCTGGATTCTTTTCTTCTATTATTCGTATTTTCCATTGACGATTCCATTTTTTTATTTGTTTTTCTCTTTTTATTGCCGACTCAGGGTTTTCGTGAAATTCGTAATAAACTAAATGATGAATTTCATATTTCTTAGTAAACCCATCTACTTTTTTATTTTTATGTTCCCAGACTCTTTTTATAAGATTATTGGTAATTCCAACATATAGAGTTCCATTTCTTTGAGAAGATAGAATATAAACCCAGTAAGATTTATTATTCATATAAGGTAATTATAGACTGGATCCCCGTCTTCACGGGGATGACATTTGTTAACAGTTCATTACACTCAAAATCATCTCCTCACCCCTTCGATAAACCCAGGGCAAGCCAACCCCATAAGGATTGTCATTATTTAAATATTTATAGGTTCTCACTGCAATTGCAATGGGGAGCTAATATTTTAATTTCAAAATTGACTTTCACACTGCTTTCTGGGAACATAGATTTATGGACCCCAACACACCTATAGTTCTACCAGCTCAAAACGAAACTCAGACGATTCAACCAAATTTACAACAACAGCCAATTAATAGAAATTCTTTCTCTATAAATAAATTAAAAAAATTAATAACACTCATTCTTATTATTTTGGTTTTCGTAATCGTTGGAATTAATTACTTAAGAACAAAACAAAATAAATCTATTGTTCAAAATCAACAAATAACAATAGTTCCCACTATTATGCAATCGATTCCAACTCTTAATCCCGACTTAACGACAAACGGAGATTCTTATACAAACAAACTGTGTAAATATACTGTCAAAATTCCAGTAGATTGGGAAAAAAGTTTTGATCCGTTTGTTGGAGAAGAGTCCGTTAACTTTAAACCAAAGAATACAAACATGATCGCATCGTCTGATAAATCAATAAATATCTCTGCTACTTCATTAAAAAAAATTCCGGCCATTAATTTAAAAGATGAGGTTGATAATTATAATAGTTTTCTTTGGAAAAATTGGACAAATAAAAAAATAGCAAACATTAATTTTGAAGGAGTAAATGCGATTAAAGCAACAGGAGAGAGTTATGGCGTCGCCCATAATGAAGTACTTCTTATAGCAAATGACTGTTATATAGAACTTAAGGGTGTTGGAGATTATATGTCAACTTTTACCCAAATCCTCTCAACTTTTAAGTTCACACAATAATTGTGGGGTAAGCTATAAACTGGTTCTAATTTCCATTACTATGGGTAACAGGTTAGAGGGTAAACCCGCCTTCGTCCCGATCCAATCGGGACTACGGCGAGGCGAGGAAAAACCCCGCCACGTGGGGCGGGGTTTATACATACCTTATTTAAATAAAATATTATGCAGCGCCGATGCGATACATTCCGGTTTTACAATCTGGACATTTTCCTTTCATTGCCGGTTTACCATTTTTCATGGTTACTTTTTCCGGATTAGCAACTTCTTTTTTACCTCGGCACTTGACACAGTACATGCTTACCATATTCTAACTCACCCCCTTTATAAAAAAATTCTAAATTATAAATCTCAAGTTCCAAACAAATCTTAAATTACAATTTCCAAATATTAAACTGTTTATTATTTAATATTTAAAACTTAATATTTATTTGTGATTTGAAATTTAATATTTTAAATTTTATTTAAACAGCTTAGCATAATAGAATAATAATTCAAGGCCAATGATCAGAGTAATTAAAATTAAACTTTTTTTTAGGTCGGAAAAAAAATATTGATTTAAGGGCGAAATTTTTGTTTCTTGCTTTATAATCGGCATCGGGGCAGGGGATGGGGTCGTAGGGACAGTCGCAGGAATAGTCGTTTGTTTGCTTTCCAGTAAACGAATTTTTTTGTGATAAAGAGCCAATATCTTTTCTTTCTTTGTCTTTTTAGGCATACGGTAGTAAATATAAAATATTAAATATAAAATATCAAATATAAATATCATTGACAGTTTTTATTGAAGACGATAGAATGTAGTTGATGATCATTTATATAGTCTTGGCTCTTTTTTTTATTTGGCTGGTTTTTTTAACAGGGATAGTTTTAAAAACAAAAGCCCATTATAATAATTTGATCTCTAAGACGAGAAAACAGAAGATTGATGAAATTTTGGATGAATTATTAATATTTAATAAGAAAGCAAAAGAAGATTTAGAAATAATAAAAAAAGAGTCATCCCTTCACATTCAAAAGGTTGGTTTAATCAGATTTAATCCTTTTGAAAGGATGGGCGGAGAAAAAAGTTTTGTCATCTCTTTTCTTAACTATGAAAATAGTGGTATAGTTATAAATTTCATCTATACTCGAGACGGCTTAAGAGTTTATAGTAAAAAAGTCAAATATGGGAAAGGTGAAGAGTATAATTTGTCTGAAGAAGAAAAAAAAGCGATTATTAGCAGTAGTTAGGGGTTTAGCGCGCTAAACCCGTACAGATATAATTATTATATTTAATATTTTATTCCAAATATGATCAATAAAAAAATAGCTTACCTGATTGTTTTTGTTTTATTTGTTCTTTCGACGGTGACTACTTATTCTTTTTTTTCGGCTGAAAATGGTCAATCTTTTTTATCACCAATTAGTTATCAAGCTCCTAAGTCGGAAAATGGAATAAATGAAACGGCCGCAGTTAGTGAGCCAAAAACCGAAGAATGTCCTCTTAATGGAGAGATGTTGTCTAAAACTCAAAAAAATGTTTGGGAAGGTCGTCGTCCTTTAGGAATTACGGTTGAAAATCATAAAGAGGCCAGGCCGCAATCAGGTTTATCGTCGGCTGACGTTGTTTATGAAGCAGTGGCTGAAGGAGGAATCACCAGATTTTTAGCAATATTCTATTGTCAAGATGCATCATATGTTGGTCCGGTTCGTTCAGCTCGCATCTACTTTTTAAAGCTTCTTGAAAGTTATGGAAAAAATCCTCTTTATGTTCATGTGGGCGGAGCTAATACGCCCGGGCCGGCTGATGCTCTCGGCTATATCAAAGAACTGGGCTGGTCATCTTTCAATGATTTGAATCAATTTTCGGTTCCTTTTCCTTATTTCTGGCGAGACTATGAAAGATTGCCGGGAAGAGTGACAGAACATACGGTTTATTCCTCGACTAAAAAACTTTTGCAGTATGCTAAAGACAAAAGAGGTTTAACTAATGTTGATGATAAGGGAGTCAGTTGGGATAAAGGTTTTTCTTCGTGGAAATTTGAAGATGATGCTAAAGCCTCTGATCGAGGGACAGTAAATAAAATAGATTTTGGTTTTTGGGATAGTTTGGCGATTGATTTTATTGTTGTTTGGAACTATGACAGTAAGAGCAATAGTTATAAGAGAACCAATGGCGGTGTTCTTCATCTTGATAAAAACAGCGGAAAAGCATTAGAAGCTAAAAATATTATTGTGATGTTTGCCAAAGAATCATCGGCCAATGATGGTTATGAAGGCGGGCATATACTTTATAAAACCGTTGGCAGTGGAGAGATGTTATTCTTTAAGAACGGTCAAGTAGTTAAAGGAACTTGGAGACGAGATGACGAAGAGACTCAAGTTAAGTTTTTTGATAACAATAATAAGGAGATTTCTATAGTAAGAGGACAAGTATTTATAGAGATGTTACCGATTGGAAATAAAGTTAGTTATTAAATTAACCTAATTAATCTAATTATTCTAATTTCTAATCAATAACCAATGACCAAGTACCAAGAAACAAACAAATCTCAATATTCAATTATCAATTAACCAAACTGTTTGAACATTGATTATTGGTAATTAGTCATTGTTTGGAATACTTGGAATTTGGTGATTGGTTATTATTTAGGTCAATTAGAAATTAGTAATTAGAAATTTTATGCTTCAACACATAATTCCATCAAAGGCAAGGCGGAAGATTTTAGAGTTCTTTTTCCATCATCCGGGCGAGAACTATTATCTGCGCCAGGTTGTCCGGGAAGTGGATGAAGAAGTTAACGCAGTTAAAAGAGAGCTAGATATTTTAACTGAGGAAAAATTACTATTAAGAGAACGCCGTCTCAATAAAGTTTACTTTACTTTAAATAAGAGCTATCAATTCTATGACGAGTTTTTGCGGATTTTTGCCAAAACCAGTCTACTGGCGATTTCAATTCATAATAATTTATCAAAGATCGGAAAAATAAAGTTTGTCTCGGTTTCCACTAAATTTCCAAAGAACTTAATCATTAAAGATGATGAAATTTATCTTCTACTTGTTGGAATAATTGTTATTGCTGAGATTGAAGCTTTGATTAAGGAAGTGGAAAAAGATTTTGGCCGGCCGATTAACTATTCGGCGATGACCGAGGATGAGTTTGTTTTTAGAAAAAAGAATAATGATCCTTTTATCTGGAGATTTTTAAAACAACCAAAAATTATGTTAGTTGGTGTAGAAGAAGAACTATTAAAATGAAATTAATTAAAACAATTTTTATCGCGGCTATTTTATTAGGATTAATCTGGGTCGACCTTCCTGAAAATATTAAAACAAAATACAAAGTACCGAATAAAATTGACTTTAATATTTTTGGATTAAATATTAAAAAAGAGTTTAATACTAAGTTAGGTTTGGATCTAAAAGGCGGTAGTAATTTAGTATTTGAAGCCGACACTTCAAAGGTAAAAAAAGAAGACTTAACCGATGCTCTAAATTCGGCCCGTGATGTGATTGAAAGACGGGTTAATTTTTTTGGCGTAACTGAACCGCAGATACAGACAGTCAAATCTGGAGATGTTTATCGATTAAGTGTTGATCTTCCCGGAATCAGTAACTATGAAGAAGCGATTAAACTAATTGGGCAAACGGCGCAGCTGACATTTAAAGAGTTAGGTCAGACAGATGCTAAAATTGCCACAACAACGCCAATTTTTTTACAGTTAACCAAAGAAACAGGACTATCAGGAATTCATATCAATAAGTCGACGATTGAGTTTGATAGTCAAACCGGTAAGCCTCAAGTGGGATTAAAATTTAACAAACAAGGGACAGATCTATTTGCTCAGATAACAAAAAGAAATATTAGAAAAATACCGACCGGTTTTCCAATATTTCTTTTGTTATCTGAGCAAATAGATCTGTCCCTTGTTTG
>CAZJKY010000047.1:0-5675 GCA_964546915.1 uncultured Gammaproteobacteria bacterium
GTGTTGGGTGTGTTTGGGTTGTTTTGTCATCAAAGACCAGGGGATTGGCATCTCACCGGAAAAACAAAAAATGCTTTTTAATCGTTTTACGCGGGTGACTCCCACAGATGGAGAAAAAAAGGGCTTGGGAGTGGGCTTATATATCACTCATCAAATTGTGAAGGCTCATAATGGAAGAGTGAAATTGTTTAGCATTCCAAAAAAAGGATCAACTTTTACGGTAGAACTACCGATTAAATAATCATTTATACTTTCCCTGAAGGTCTAGGAGCTTTATTTTTATAATATCTATTAGCGTCTCAATTGTGTCTCTAATGAAATTTACATTTTTTGTCTCCACATGGCGCCAACTGACCGGCACTTCAATGATTTTATAACCTAATTTTTGTCCTAAAAATAAAAACTCAATGTCAAATCCGGCCGAAACAGACGAATCTTTGGCTATTCTGTTATCGTGAAACACCTGAAGTTTATCAATGATTTTTAAAGCAGTTTGTTTTTCAAACAGTTTGAAACCGCATTGAGTGTCTCTAATTCCTTTTAAGCCAATAATGATATTCCTGATAACAATAAATCCTTTAGCCATGATTTTTCGCAATAAAGGAGCACCCTCTCGACTATTGTTTCGAGAACCAATAATAATTTGTCCACCATCTTTTGTTTTGGCAATCAACTTCTCCACCTCATCAATTGGGGTGGCCAGATCAATATCGGTAAAAATAACATGGTCACCTTTGGCTTGTTTGATACCGTTTAAGATGGCAAAAGCTTTTCCCTGGTGAGAGTTTTGTATTAGACGGAATTTTGGGAAAGTCTTTAAATATTTATTTTTAATAACTGTTTTTGAGGAGTCGCTGGAGCCGTCGTCAACAATAATTACTTCAGAAAATCTTTCGTCACCGCGAGTATAGTTGCCGATTTTGTCCAAAACGCCTTTTTGGATGTTGGTTTCTTCGTTGTAACAGGGAATGATTAGAGATATTTTCATAAGATTATCAATAATTAAAATTTTTCATCAAGTGAACTCACTTGCTTCGCAATCAATTTAACCTTAAAACAAATATTAATAATTAACCGCTTTGTTACTTTAGCGAAGCGCGTTCAAACATCCACTTTCGAAAAATTTTATTTATTTTTTTAATAACTCGTTAACTCTTTAACTCGTTAACTAAATAACTTATCTAACTAACTTATATATTTTAACATCGTTCATTTTCCATTCACCCACAATCTTATTCGGCGCGAAGTAAGCTATATCCCATTGAGGGTTGCCGATTATTGGATCGCATTTTTTTTCGCAGATGACAAAAAGTTCATCAGCTTTATCTAAAGAATCTTTTTCAATCGCTTGTTTTTCCCAGATTTCAAGAAAGTAACGATAGGTAGAGTCAGAATATTTTTCCGGCAGAGCAGTCATGGTAAATTTTTCCTTTTTAACATTATCAAAAATTTTTTGAGCAACATTTTTTGCTAAAGCAATCTGATTATTAGGAGGATTACGAAAATAAGAATATTTTTGAAAGTTAAGAAAGATAAATCCGGCGACAAAAAATATAGTTAAATATTTCTCCCAAGTAGATTTGGGGAAAGCGATGAAGTAGCTGATAATGACATAATATAGCGGATAAAGAAGACCAAAATAATGAGCATGTTTTGGCCCATTGTATAATGACATTTCCAATATTATTAAAAGAAAAAAAAGAAGAAAAGTTTTTAAATTAGAACTCCGTTTTATCAAAGTAACAAAAGCGAGTAAGAGAAAAAGCAAAAGAAGATAAACCAAAAATCTGTTTAGATTAATATGAAAAGAATATAAATTCAGAAAATAAAAGGAATCAAAAAAACTGTTGATTTTGGTTAAAAAACTGGTGCCTGATGATTGAAAAAGAGTCAAAAATAGCTTGCTATTTAAAAAATTATGACGGAGGTCAAAAATGATGAGTGGGGAGGAGAAGATTAAAAATGAAAAAAATGATAGCAAATAATTACTCAATTGTCTCATTGCTCCATTGTTAGATTGTTTAAATCCTTTTATTAATTCAACCATAAGCAGAATGACGATAGGAGGGATAAGAAAAAGAGCGAGATAGTGAAGTTGAATGGCAAAAGATAAGAAAGTACCGGATAAGGCAAAATAATACCACTTATTTGTTTTGATGCTTTTTATAACAAAATAAATGGTTAACAAAGTAAACAAAGGAAGAAGATTGGGATTCCAGGAAAATCGGGAGAAATCGATTAAAACAGAAGAGAAACTTAAAAAAATGGTTGAAATTAAAGCAATTTTTTTATCAAATAATTCTTTAACAATCAAGTAGTTAATTAAAAGATATAAAGAAGAAAAAAAAGCCACACCGACGGCCAGACCAATTGGATTAAAATTAAATAACAATAGCCAAGGTGCAATAAAATAATAATAAAAAGGACCCAGATAAACTTGGCCAACTGAAGTGGGTGGGCCGATAGCCGGAAAATGTTCTCCGGTTAAGATTCTTTTAATAATAATTGCATCACGTCCCTGATCACCCAAAAAAGTGACAAAGCCAGTTAGTTTATAGAAGCGTAAAAAGACTCCAATTATTAAAGTAACAATTAAAGCTCGATTTTTTGTTAAAATATTAAGTATGCGGCGCATATATCCTTTTTTAATTTTAACATTAATTGTTTTAATTTCTACCTTTGTTCTTTGGGGGAGTGTTGGCATGCTTACTATATATGAACACTATGATGGCCCATTATATATCGTGCCGGCAAAGACTTTTTATGATCCAGGAAAAATCAGGCAATTAAAATTAGAGACAACTTTAAATCCAAATTATTTTGCGGCACATTTGCCGTTGTATCCGGTTTTGATTAGGGCGGTTAGGGAGATTATTGGGGTGATTGGGGGAATCAAAGAATTAGCTTATTTGAAATCAATGATAGGGGTGAATTTATTAGCAACGATTGGATTAGTGCTATTTTTTTATTATTTACTTAAGAAGTTTAAATTGACAAAAAATCCGTTAATGTTAGCATCGGTATTATTGTTTCTCCCTCGGTTTTTGGTAGTTAGATCAGTTGGCGCACCGGAAAGTTTATTTATTCTTTTAATATTATTATCATTGTATTTTTTTGAAAAGGAAAAGTTTTGGTTGGCTGGTTTGTTTGGGGGAATGTCCGCAATGACGAAAACACCGGGAATACTTTTATTTCCTGCATATATATTTGTCATAATCGAGTCTTATGTCATCCCCGTGAAGACGGGGATCCAGTCTAAAATATTCAACTTTAAATGGCTTTTTTTATTACTGATTCCCATTGGTTTGTTCATTGTATTTAGTATTTACGCGATTCAGTATAAAGATTTTTTTGCTTACTTTAACTCCGGTGATAATATTCATTTGGTCTTTCCTTATTCGGTTTTTAACTTTCAAAAATCTTGGGTGGGGACAGCTTGGCTAGAAGATATTATTTTCTATTACTTTATTTACGGATTGACTATTATTTATTTGAAGAATATTAAGTACAGAAGCTTTTTTTATTTCGGTTTAGTATTTTTCACAGCCACTTTGTTTATCCAGCACCGTGATATTAGCCGTTATTCTTTAGCGTTATGGCCGTTAGCTTTAATTGCTTTTGAGAAATTCTTTACTTCAAAGAAATTCTTGATTATTTTTATTATTTTCCTGCCGGCGATATTTTTATACGCCTGGAATTTCCTACTTTATAACGTAATGCCGATCAGTGACTGGTCGGCGTTTTTGTGATAAAATTTCCTATGATTAATTTTTTTAAAAAAAGATGGTATATAGTTTTGGGCGTGATTATAGTTTTGGCGATAATTTTTATTCTTAATCAATCAACTCCGGTGAACAAAGAAAAAAAACCAGAAACCTACAAGATTAAAAAGGAGACCTTGAAAGAAACTCTCTCCTTGTCAGGGGAAATCGACGCCGAAGAAAAAGCGGTCTTGAAATTTCAGACTTCCGGTCGACTGGCTTGGGTGGGAGTCAAAGAAGGTGACTATGTAAAAAAATATCAAGTAATTGCTTCTCTTGATCAGCGCGATTTGAAAAATCGATTACAAAAACATCTTAATACTTTTACCAGTCAGAGATTAACTTTTGACCAAACAAAAGACGATTACTGGAATAAACAGTATGATCTTTCCGAATCAATAAGAAAAAGCGCCGAACGCACTTTACAAGACAGTCAATATGATTTAAATAATGCTGTTTTGGATGTTGAACTGCAAAGTTTAACTGTTGAATATGCCAATCTCTGGACACCAATTGAGGGAATTGTCACTCGGGTGGACACTCCTTTTGCCGGAGTTAACATTACTCCATCCGGAGCTGAATTTGAAATAGTTAATCCAAAGACCATCTATCTATCAGTAACAGCTGAACAGTCAGATGTGGTTTTATTAAAAAAGGGTATGGAAGGAGAAGTGGTTTTTGACGCTTATCCAAACCGCACTTTTACAGGAGTCATCGACTACATATCTTTTTCACCAAAAAAAGGAGAAACAGGAACGGTTTATCAGGTGAAATTAATTCTTGATAACAGAGCAAGAGAATTACCCCTCAAGTTGGCTATGACTGGTGATGTTAGTTTTATTACAAGAGAGAAACCAAATGTATTATCAGTACCATTGAAATTTATCAAAAAAGACAATAAAGGTAACTATGTAGTAAGAGAAAGAAAAGGCAAGAAGGAAAAAATCTATGTTAAGCGCGGAGAAGAATTTGACAGCAAAGTAGAGATTAAAAATGGGGTAGAGGCAGGAGACATTGTCTATGATTAAATTGGTTGATGTAACAAAAGAATATGTTATTAACAAAGAATACACGTTCTACGCTTTGAAGAAGGCAAGCCTTGAAATAAAAGAAAAAGAATTTGTGTCGATAATGGGTCCTTCTGGTTCGGGAAAATCGACCTTGATGCATATTATTGGACTTCTAGATAAACCAACCACGGGTAAAGTCTACGTTGACAATAAAGAAATTTCTCGTATAGGCGATGACGAATTATCCCGTCTCCGTAATGAATTCGTTGGCTTTGTTTTTCAGCAGTTTAATTTGATTAATAAACTTACAGTTTTAGAAAACGTGATGTTGCCGACGATTTACTGCCGAAAAGAACTATCATTTGATCCAAAAGAAAGAGCAATGTCTATTTTGAGAAATTTTGGTTTAGAAAGCAAAATAGATTCTTATCCTAATAAATTATCAGGAGGAGAGCAGCAACGAGTGGCGATTGCCCGAGCTTTGATGATGAAACCAAAATTAATTCTGGCTGATGAACCGACAGGAAATCTTGACAGTAAAACAGGACATGAGACTATGACTTTACTGGCGAAATTAAACAGTACTGAGAAAATGACAGTGGTTCTTGTGACTCATGAGACCGACATCGCCAGTTATGCGAAAAGAATAATTAAGATTAGAGATGGAAAAATCGTATGAAAAATTTAATTTTTATTTTCAAATCAGCAGTTGATGATTTTTCGAGAAATAAGCTTCGAACTTTTTTAACAAGTCTGGGTATTTTAATTGGTGTTTTTGCCGTGGTGGTTCTTATTGCTTTAGGGTTGGGTCTTAAAAAATATATTTCTGACCAGTTTGAAGCCATGGGTAAGAACTCTATTTTTTTAGTACCAGGGAGAGTTTTGTCGGGTGGTGGTTTTACTG
>CAZJKY010000048.1:0-4879 GCA_964546915.1 uncultured Gammaproteobacteria bacterium
TTAGTTAAAAGAGCACGGGCAACCAGGCATCTTGATTTTAAAAAACTAATAAAACATGACTTAATTGTGATGAAAGGAAAAAGTAAAGCATCGTATTATATTTTAAATAAAAAGTAAGTTTAGACTCTCTGCCATCGCTTCGATCTCTCTATTTCGAAGTGGGAAAAATAATTTTCGTCAATACTTGTCTAAACGAAACTTCAGGTATATAATTTGCTTGAATCAATAACTAAAATACTCATATGAAAATTGATATTGAAGATTTGGAAAATGCTAGGATAAAATATAGTTCTGTATTAGATTTAAAAAACTCCGAGGGCGAAATTCAGTGGAATAGATATAACGCAATGCTTGTTGTAAATACAATTTTTATTGGATTTATAGGTTTTACTTATAATAAAGACTTCAGTTTTCCTTGGTTTTTTAAAATAATTTTTTGGCTTACTCCTGTACTAGGTCTTTTATTGTGTCATTTGTGGTATAAGATGACAGAAAGAGGTTTTATGTGGAGTGAATTTTGGATGACAAAAGCTAATGAAATTGAAAATCAAATAAATGGAAAAATTAATCCAATTAAAGAAGGTAAAAAACTTAGAGATATTATTGGTGCAGGCGCTACAAAGAATGCCTCTTTTATAATAATAAATGTCTTTGCATTAATATATGTTTTGATGTTAATTAATAATATTTTGTCTCTTTGGTTCATTGTAAATGTTTTTTCTCACTATTACTAATTTCATCAATGGGTAGAGATATTAATACACAATAAAATTGTGAAAAGGATTAGGAAAATTCTAATTAGTTTTTTGATTTTGATAATTGTTTTTATCCTTGGCTTTTTATCAAAAGATTATTTAATCAAGAGCAAACCCCCATTCTCTATTCCAAATAGTAAAGTAAAAAATATTCTTCTCCCTGAACCCAAAGACGGAAAAATATAATGTAAAAATAATCAAATAAAGAAATAAACAAATGAATGATTAAATGAACAAATAAATTTAATTATTTAAATAATTAAAGCGATTATAACTCTACCGCTGGGGCATTTATATAGTTCTGTAGAGAAGTTTATCTGCTTCAATCTTTCTTTCGCTTGTTCATGGTGAGCCTGCCGAATTACTTGTGGTGAGTTTACCGAATCATTCAGTCCACTTCGGCTACGCTCAGTGTAAACTACTGGATTCTGAAAAGCTTTAATTATTCTTGTTATATTAATCTTACGATTCTTGAGCTTGTATTTTCTTAATAGGTTTTTTGATTAATTTAATATAATTAAAAGTATTATGATTGAAGCATCCACATCTTCTAATATAATAGCTACTCTTCCTAATAGAAGAACTGTACTTCCCAACACAGAAAGACTTACAGAAGGTGATACGGTTTACGATTGGGAATATTGTGCTAGAAAAGATTTACCTTTAAGCGTAGTAGCTGTTCATTGGGGACAAATAGTACCTACAGATCTCAGATTAGGTGAGGGAGATGGATTAAGAATATTTGACAGACTATATTGGACAAACCCTTCGTTAACTTATGAACAAGCAGTTCGACAAGAAATAGAAGTAGCCTTATCTTTGGGAAGAAGGGTTTTGGGACTGCTAGATTTTGACCCAGCCGAGGTATCACACTTAACTTTTGGCTCGGGTACTCCTATAAACCCGCAAGTTCATTTTGAACTGGCTAAAGCGCTTGGTTTAGAGAAAGTAGTAGCAGACCCCGATAGAAATATTACTGTCAGTTTTTCTGCTTGTAATGGTGGTTGTGATGCGTTAGTTAGAGGTTATACTAAAACACAGACAAAGGGAGAGCCGGTTTTATCAATAGCCCTTGAAGGATTAACTAGGATTATTGGTCCTAAACGATTAAAAACCGATTCATTATCAGAAGTTACTTTTTCCAATGGGGCGGCTGCTTTTTTTGGTATTCCGGATACTTCTTTTACTTGTTTGACCAACACCTTCATATCTGAAGTTGATGTTAAAGGAGCATTAAAAGCAGTAGATCCATATGTAGTTATAATGGATTCAAATAATCCTAGTATTGTACAGACAGTTATGCATTATGGTGAAGTAACTAGTGTTAGGATACCCGAACCGTCAGCGGGTTTTGGTATTGAAATGAATGGTCCTGACGTGGCGAAATTCTTTTTAAGATTTCTCAATAAAGTATTGCTAAAAGCAATGGAAGACTATGCGAAATTAAGAGCAGAGCATCCAGAATTTGGATTGCCAGCTCAACCGAAATTTATTGTTCCTCATCATGCTAGTCCGGCAGTGGTTGGAGGAATCGAAAGAGTAAGTAATAGATTGGGCTTAGAAGGAAAAATGCCTTGGTTAGTAACCGAAGGTAATTCTAGTGCGGCAACAACAATGATTGCTTTTGGAAGATTAATACCAAGATTAGAACAGGGTGACGTTGTTATGCTTATTAGTTTTGGGGCGGGAGCTACCGCGACAGTTTCTTATATTAAAATTGGCCCGCTTCAGTAAAAAAAACCTAACTTATATTATTTCACCTTAGAAGTGATAATATATTTTTTTTCATATCAAACTCCAAAGGTTTGTTTATTCTTTCATTTCTTTCACTAAATCTGTTTTTCTTTCCCGCGGACGCAGTTCTCTTTCAAGAAGTGGCCGGTCAATCTTTCGATAATCGCCGAGTTTACCAAGGGCAATAATAACAAAAGGATGGTGATTTTTATTTATATTTACTTCTTTAATTAATTTTTCTTTGTCAAAAAGCGCCATCTGTCTGGCATAGTATCCTAAAGACTGGGCTTGAATCACCAAAGACATCACCGAGGCGCCCAAATCATATTGAGCATATTTAGCCTTATTTTCATCTTTGTCTTTCAGATAACAAGCGACTATCAATGCTGAAGCTGTTCTCGCCCATTGATTTAATTCTGGCAAACAGTTTATAACTTTTTTAAAAGCTTTTGTTTTTGTTTCTATTAAATAGAAATACCAGGGTTGGTTGTTGTAGGCTGACGGCGTCCAGCGAACTGCTTCAAAGATTGAGTTTATCTCTTTGTCTTTAATTTTTTCCGGAGTAAAAAACCGCGGACTAAATCTTTTTTTAAAAACCTCTAAAATATCAGTATTTAGTTGAGGTTTTTTCAGATTTATAATTTCATCAGTTGTTATCATAGTTAAAACGGCAATGTCAATGGCATGTCGTTTTTCACTTCATCTTCCAGATATTTCCCCCAGTCAACCGCAATATCTACCTTACCATTTTCATTCAAATAAGAGATTTTTTTGTTGTTGACCCCAAAATCAAAAAGTTCTTTGGTTAACATCACGTCATCCATACAATATCTTTTTAACTCTTTCCATTTCCCCTCGCGATAAAAATCAATCGCTTCCAGTCCGTGACCGGTTTTTTTCTTATCTAAAGTCGCCTTAATAACATCGTTCAAAGATAATCTTTTTCCTAAAATATTTTTTATGTCATCTAGAATATCAAAGGTTTTGAAATGTTTGATGTCTCCCGGATAATACGGCTGAAGGACCGGCAGATCAAAACTGTTGATATTAAATCCAATTATATATGAGCTGTTTTCCAAGATTGGAAAAAGATTATTGAGCTCTTTTTCCGTAAAAATTTTTTGGGAGCCGTCTTCATAATTAAATAATGCCAAAACACTAATGCCAAGTTTTGCGTGTTCGGAAAAGTCACGGAATGTATGCTTTGTCTCTAAATCAATAACAACTGGAAATTTTTTCATACTAATTAGCTTTTCTTCTCAATCTTCTTTCTTTATAAATCTCCAGTTCCAACAATCCTGTTTTTGCTGTCATTCTTCTGGCCGGCTGAAGATTAACTTGATTAAGTTGTTGTTGATATTTAATATATAAACTGTCAAAAAATCTCAAAAAAACTTCCTGTTCTTTTTTTGATAATTGGGGAAACTCTTTACGAAAAAATTCGTCTAATTTTCCCAAACTCCAAAGACTTTCGATAAATTTTTCATTCTTTAAATTAAAAGCCGAGACGTCGCCTTGAAGCGGTTTTATCTTAAATTTCATCATCTGCACTTCCTCAAACATCTGGTTAGTATTTGGTTTGGTGGAAATTATTTTTTGAATATTATTAATAAGTGACAAAATGTCTTTACCCTCTAAAGAGTGCTTGCTTGTTTTTTTTGCCATAGTGATTATAATTATGTAATGTTAAGACAAAAACTTCAAGATGATCAGATGACCGCTCTTAAAAGCGGTGATAAGACTAAATTGGAAATTCTTCGCTTTATTTTAGCACAGATTAAAAATAAAGAGATAGATAAAAAATCAGAGCTTACTGATGAAGAAACTTTAGGGGTCTTAAAAAAAGTTGCCAAAGAATTAAAAGAATCAATTGAGGCCTTTGAAAAAGGCAAAAGAAAAGATTTGGCCGATGACAGTAGAAAACAGTTGGAGATTGTTTCCTTTTACCTACCGGCCGAAATCAGTGATGAAGAACTTAAAGGAGAAGTGGAAAAGGTCATTAAAGAAAATCAAGCTGTATTTAATAATAACCAAAAAGCGATCATTGGAATTTGTATGAAACAATTAAAATCAAAAGCTGATCCGGGACGAATAATGAAAACTCTTCGAGAATATCTCACGTCGTAATTAAACTTCAGAATTGTTTCATTGTTTCATTGCTTTATTGTTAGATTGTTGGTTTTTTAACAATGAATCAATTGAACAATGGAACAATTCTCTAGGTTATAATTAACGTATGAAATTAATTAAGAATGTTATCTTTATTTTTCTTCTGATTTTTCTCTTTTCCTCTTTATTAAAAAATCTTTTTAGTTATAAAGGCAAGCTCCAGTTCTATCAACAGTTTAAACAGAATTTTAACAAAAAAAAAAACCAAACACACCCAACAC
>CAZJKY010000048.1:4889-5642 GCA_964546915.1 uncultured Gammaproteobacteria bacterium
GAAATAGAAAAAACCATCCGTGATGATCTTAATCTTTTGAAAGATAATGAAATTGCCTTGATTATCCCATTGCCAACCAAAACGCCTATCTCAATTACTCCGACCCCCTTACCAAACTGGAGGCAGTGGTGGGAGTTATATTTTAAAAAATAATACTTTGATGTATCGATACATCGAAACAAAGTAGTGGTGTGATTTATCACACCATAATAATCAATTGAAGGAATAATTATGGAACGATGAATCATTCCACTACTTTAATTTATTGATAGGTTGAAACATACATAAATAAAAATTTATGACTGGATCCCCGTCTTCACGGGGATGACAATCAAGTTAACAAATCATTATCAACGGAACATAAACGACATAAATTTAGTATAATTTATATGTAATTTAACAATACGGGGTAGTGTACGGCTGCACAGGAGGCTCATAATCTCCTAGACCGCGGTTCGACTCCCGGCCCCGTAACAAAAGAAAGATCAAAATTCAAAGACGAAATATCAAAGACAAGTTAAGAAGTAAAAGTCTTTAATCTTTAAACTTGGTTTTGATCTTTGATATTTAATTTTTGATTTATTAAACTTAACAAATGAATACTTTCTTAATTTCCGTCATCATCCCCGTTTTTAATGAAGAACAAAATATCGATCCTTTGATTAAACGTCTTATCCCTGTTTTAAAAAATTATCAGTATGAAATAATTTTTGTTGACGATGGTGCAAAAAAAACCCAAACACACCCAACACA